>JAURZK010000089.1 GCA_030653505.1 Rubrivivax sp. | reverse complement strand
TCGCCTGGTCGCCATCGTCAACTTCCGTGCGCTCGACGAAGACATCATCCTGCGCGTCGTCGACAAGGTCCTTCTGCAGCTGGAGAGCCAGCTCGTCGAGAAGAAGGTCGAGGTGACCTTCAGCGACAAGCTGCGCAAGTACCTGTCCAAGAAGGGTTTCGACCCGTTGATGGGCGCCCGCCCGATGCAGCGCCTGATCCAGGACACCATCCGCCGTGCGCTGGCCGACGAGCTGCTGTTCGGCCGGCTGGTCGATGGTGGGCGCCTGAGCGTCGACATCGACGACAAGGACGAGGTGCTGCTCGACATCCAGCCGCCGAAGAAGAGCGACAAGCCGCGTGCCGAGGCCGCGGCCGCGTAGTCAGGCTTTGCGTGCCCGCGGCCGCTCGGCCGCCGGGTCCTGCAGGTAGAAGCGACAGAGCATCCCGTACAGCGCGGGATGCTCTTTTTTCATGGCCTCGGGGTCGACGAAGAAGGCCTCGCTGGCGACGGCGAAGAATTCTTCCTCGCCCGATGCGCCGTAGGGGTCGAGCGCCGTGGCCTCGCCCGCGCCGACGCGCTGGCCGAAGCGCGTGAACTCGTCCCGCAGCGTGGCCCGCCAGGCAGCCACCGGCAGTTCGGGGGGCAGCAACGGCACGCCGTCCGCAGCGCCGTCGGCCATGTCCAGCACATGCGCAAACTCGTGGATGACGACGTTGTAGGCCGATGCCGCGCCCTGGCTCGCCGCGCGCACGTCGCGCCACGACAGCATCACCGGCCCGCCGTCCATGGCCTCGCCGGCCAGCGGTTCGTCGTAGCTGTGCACGACTCCATCGTCGTCGGCCACCTCGCGCCGCGCCACGACTTGATCCGGATGCACGACGATGCCGACGAAGCCGTCGTAGCGCGCCAGCCCCAGCCGCAACACCGGCAGCACGGCCTGCGCGGCGATGGCCACCACCATCGCGTCGGTCAGCTTCAGCCCGCCGGCGGCGCTGAACTCCTTGCGGTCGAGGAAAAGGCTGGACAGGCGCCGCAGTTCGGCGCCGTCGGCCGCGTCGCGGCGCTGCAGGAAGGGGTAGCGCACCAGCGTGCGCTTCCACAGGTCGTCCGGTATGGCGCGCCGCTGCACGGCGGCGTCTTCACGGCGGCGCTGCCAGCGCTGCCAGAGGCGGCCGAGCATGGCGCTTCAGCGTCCCGCGGGCGGCAGGCGCTCGAAGCCGCGCCGCGTCAGGCGCAGCACCTCGGCGCGCTGCGCGGTGTCCAGGTCCCAGTCGCTGAGCACGTGGCGCTTGAAGCCCGGTGCCAGCAGGTTGCTGCCCGGGCGGTGGGTGTGGCCGTGCACCATCTCGGCGGCACCCAGGGCGTGCATCCAGCGCACGGCCTCGGCGGCGTCGACGTCGGCAGCCGCGTCGCCGTCCAGGCCGAAGCGACCCGTGCCCGCGGCATTCTGGGCGCGCCAGTGTTCGGCGCTGGCACGGCGCATCTCGGTGGCCAGCGCCAGGCGTTCGGGCAGCGGCCTGGCCAGGAAGCCGGCCTGCCAGGCCGGCGTTCGCACCTCGCGCCTGAAGGCTTGGTAGGGCGTGTCGGCGAGGCACAGCGCGTCGCCGTGGCTCAGCAGCACCGGCTGGCCCCAGGCCGACAGCACAGTGGGGTCTGGCAGGGCCATCAGCCCGGCGTCGCGCAGCAGCGCTGCGCCGACGAGGAAGTCGCGGTTGCCGGCCATGAAGGCCACCTTGCGGTGGCTGGCGGCGTCGGCCAGCACGTCGACGCAGCGGCGCTCGAAGGGCCGGTGGCGTGCGTCGTCGCCGACCCACACCTCGAACAGGTCACCGAGGATGAAGACGGCGTCGGCCGTGGTCTGGCGCAGGTGCCGCTCCCAGGCCTTGAAGGTGGCGGGCATGGCCTCGCACAGGTGCAGGTCGGAGATGAAGTCGACCGCGCGCCACGCGGCAGGCGCGCTGAACTCGAAGAAGGCCGGGAGCGCGGCGCCCCGCGCCGGCTCGGGCATCAGCCGATCTCGGTGACGCGCGTGATCAGCACGTCGTCGACGGGCACGTCGTCGTGGAAGCCCTTGCGGCCGGTCTTCACCTTCTCGATGGTGTCGACCACGTCCATGCCCTCGACGACACGGCCGAACACGGCATAACCCCAGCCCTGTGCGTTCTCGGCACGGAAGTCGAGGAAGTCGTTGTCCACGCAGTTGATGAAGAACTGCGCGGTGGCCGAGTGCGGGTCGCTCGTGCGCGCCATGGCCAGCGTGTACTTCTTGTTCTTCAGGCCGTTGTTGGCTTCGTTCTGGATGGCCGCCGCGGTGGGCTTCTGCTTCATGCCGGGCTCGAAGCCGCCGCCCTGCAGCATGAAGCCCTTGATGACGCGGTGGAACACCGTGCCGTCGAAGTGGCCCTTCTTCGCGTACTCCAGGAAGTTGGCCACCGACAGCGGCGCCTTCTCGTCGTCGAGTTCGATGCGCAGGGTGCCTGCGCTGGTTTCCATCTGGACGTTCTTCGTCATGTCACTTCTCCACGGTAGCTTTGCGGATGGTCACGGGCGTGACCGGCAGGTTCTGGTGCGGGCCCTGGGCGCGCGTCGGCATCACCCGGATCTTGTCGACGACGTCCATGCCAACGCTCACCTTGCCGAACACGGCATAACCATCGCGGCCGTCGGCAGCGTCCAGGCGCAGGTTGTCGTTGACGTTGATGAAAAACTGCGCCGTGGCCGAGTTGGGGTCGGATGTGCGTGCCATCGCGATGCTGCCGCGAACGTTCGACAGCCCGTTGCGGCTTTCCAGCGGGATGGGCTTGCGCGTCGTCTTCTCGCCCAGGTCGGGCTTGTAGCCGCCGGTCTGGATCATGAAGCCGTCGATGACGCGGTGGAAGATGACGCCGTCGTAGTGCCCGGCGCGCACGTACTGCAGGAAGTTGTCGACCGTCTTCGGCGCTTTCTCGGCGTCGAGCTCGAGCACGATGTCGCCCTCGCTCGTCGCCAGGCGCACCTTCTGCGCCAGCGCAGGCGCGCCGACGGTGACGAGGGCCAGGACGAGCAGGCTGGTGAGCAGTTTCAAGGCAGCGCCTCCGTGTTCGTGGCGGCCGCTGGCCGCCGGTTGCAGACCGGTCTGCGACCGGTCAGGGCGCGAGTCTAGCGGCCCGCCACAGGTGCTGCGGCCAGCAGGGCACGCACGCCTTCCAGCCTGCGCAGCAGTGCCACGTCCACCGGCCCCGTGGCCGACGCCAGTTCCCAGGCCTGCGCGGCCAGCATCAGGTGCACCTCGCCGAGGTTGCTGCGCGCGGTGCGGTGGCCGGGGTCGTTGCGCAGCGCAGCCTCCAGCGCCTGCCGTGCCATCTCCAGGCGGCCGGCACGGGCGTGCAGCAGCGCGATGTTGTTGAACGGGTCGGGCAGTTCGGGGTAGTCCTGTGTCATCGCGGTGAAGTGAGCCAGCGCGGCTTCGTCGCGCTGCAGGTCCAGCAGCACCACGCCCTGCAGGAAACGCAGCGCGACGTCACGCGGGCGCGCCGCCAGGGCGAGTTCGACACGCTGCAAGGCGGCCGAGGCCTCGCCGCGCGCCAGCAGCGCACGCACCTCGGCGGCATCGTCCGCAAACGCGGCGGCGGCCAGGCACAACAGGGCCGGGCCGGCGGCCAGCCGGGCGATCGTGCTCAGGGTGGGGGACATCGTGCGGGGTTCTGCGGCTGTCTGGCCGCGGTTGGGCCGGGTGCGGCCGCTATACTGAAATCCATTCTATCGGTGCTGCATTGGCCGTCGCGTACCCGGTGTGCTGCGCCGCAGCCCACCGCCTGCCAGACCAGGCGGCCCCGCGGGGCCCGTCTGCCCCGAGTCCATGAGCCTACGCATCCACAACACCCTGACGCGCCGCCAGGAGGACTTCAGCCCCCTGGAGCCCGGCCACGTGCGCATGTACGTCTGCGGCATCACCGTCTACGACCTGTGCCACCTGGGCCACGCGCGGATGATCCTGGCCTTCGACATGGTCTACCGCTGGCTGATGGCCAGCGGCTGGCGTGTGACCTATGTGCGCAACATCACCGACATCGAGGACAAGATCATCAAGCGCGCGCTCGAGCGGGGCTTGAGCATCCGCCAACTCACCGACCAGTTGATCACGGCGATGCACCGCGACTTCGGCGCCCTGGGCGCGCTGCCACCCACGCACGAACCGCGCGCCACCGACTACGTCCCGCAGATGTTGGGCCTGATCGACAAGCTGCAGGCCAAGGGCCTCGCCTACCAGGCCGAAGGTGGCGACGTGAACTACGCCGTGAGGCGCTTCGCGGGCTACGGCAAGCTGTCGGGCAAGAGCCTGGACGAACTGCGCGCCGGGGAGCGCGTGGCCGTGCTCGGCGACAAGGAAGACCCGCTGGACTTCGTGCTCTGGAAGTCAGCCAAGCCCGACGAGCCCGCCGACGCGACCTGGCCCAGCCGCTACGGCCCCGGCCGCCCGGGCTGGCACATCGAGTGCTCGGCGATGAGCTGCGCCTTGCTCGGTGAGCCCTTCGACATCCACGGCGGCGGCATGGACCTGCAGTTCCCGCACCACGAAAACGAGATCGCGCAGAGCGAAGGTGCCAGCGGGTCCGAGTTCGTGCGCACCTGGATGCACAACGGCTTCCTCAACGTCGACGACACCAAGATGTCGAAGTCGCTGGGCAACTTCTTCACCATCCAGGACGTGCTGCAGCACTTCGATGGCGAGACGGTGCGGTTCTTCATGCTGCGCACGCACTACCGCAGCCCCTTCAACTTCAGCGACCAGCTGCTGGAAGAGACCCGCACTGCGCTGAAGCGCCTGTACACCGCGCTGCAGACCGCGGGGGACGTGCCGGCGCTGGGCACCATCGACTGGGACGAGCCGCGCGCCGCCGCCTTCAAGGCCTCGATGGACGACGACTTCAACACGCCCGGCGCGGTGGCCGTGCTCTTCGATCTGGCGGGCAGCGTCAACCGCGGTGCGCCGGGCGATGCGGCGCTGCTCAAGGCGCTGGGCGGCGTGCTGGGCCTGCTGCAGCAAGCGCCGGGCGTCTACCTGCAGGGCGGGGGCGGACTGGACGAAGCCACGATCCTCCAGAACATCGCCGCCCGCGCCGCTGCCAAGCAGGCGCGCGACTTTGCGCTGGCCGACCGCATCCGCGCCGAGTTGATGGCCCAGGGCGTCGAGCTGAAAGACTCGGCGCAAGGCACCACCTGGGTCAGAACCTGAACATGGCCAAGCCGACGGCTGCGGCTGCCGTAACCGACGCGCAAACGGCCGCGCCCGCCGTAGCGACACCCGCCTACTGGGACGACGCCTGCAAGCACCTGGGCAAACGCGACCGGGTGCTGAAGAAGCTGATCCCGAAGTTCGGCGAAGCGCGCCTGCACAGCCGCGGCGACGCGTTCACCACGCTGGCGCGTTCCATCGTCGGGCAGCAGATCTCGGTCAAGGCGGCGCAGTCGGTCTGGGACCGTTTTGCCGCCACCGTCGGCGGCCCCGCCACCCGCGTGCAACCGCATGGCGTGCTGGGGCTGGAAGTGCCGCACATGCGCCAAGCCGGCCTGTCGGCGCGCAAGTGCGAATACCTGCTCGACCTGGCGCGCCACTTCAGCGAAGACCGCGTGCACGTGCTGCAGTGGGCCGAGATGGACGACGAGGCCATCATCGACGAGCTGGTGGCCATCCGCGGCATCGGCCGCTGGACGGCCGAGATGTTCCTCATCTTCCACCTCATGCGGCCCAACGTGATGCCACTGGACGACCTGGGCCTCATCAAGGGCATCAGCCTGAACTACTTCAGCGGCGAGCCCGTCTCGCGTGCCGAGGCGCGCGAGGTCGGCGAGGCCTGGGCGCCTTTCCGCTCGGTGGCCACTTGGTACATTTGGCGCAGCCTCGATCCCCTCCCCGTGGAGTACTGACTTGAGCAAACGGCACTTCCTCGAATTCGAACAACCCATCGCCGAACTCGAATCGAAGATCGACGAGTTGCGCTACGTGCACAACGAATCGGCGGTGGACATCAGCGACGAGATCGAACGCCTGGCGGCCAAGAGCCAGCAGCTCACGCGCGACATCTACTCGAACCTGACACCCTGGCAGGTGACGCAGATCGCGCGCCATCCGCAGCGGCCCTACACGCTGGACTACGTCAACCAGATCTTCACCGACTTCCAGGAACTGCACGGCGACCGCCACTATGCCGACGACCTCTCCATCGTCGGCGGCCTGGCGCGTTTCAACGGCCAGCCCTGCATGGTGCTGGGCCACCAGAAGGGCCGCGACACGAAAGAGCGCACGCTGCGCAACTTCGGCATGAGCCGGCCTGAGGGCTACCGCAAGGCCTTGCGTTTGATGAAGCTCGCGGAGAAGTTCGGCCTGCCCGTCTTCACCTTCGTCGACACGCCGGGCGCCTACCCCGGCATCGGTGCCGAGGAACGCGGCCAGAGCGAGGCCATCGGCCGCAACATCTACGAGATGGCGCAACTTGAAGTGCCCATCGTCAGCACCATCATCGGCGAAGGCGGCTCGGGCGGCGCGCTGGCCATCAGCGTGGCCGACCAGGTGCTGATGCTGCAGTTCAGCGTCTACTCGGTGATCTCGCCCGAGGGCTGCGCGTCCATCCTCTGGAAGACCTCCGAGCGTGCCAGCGACGCTGCCGAAGCGCTGGGCATCACCGCGCACCGGCTCAAGGCGCTGGGCGTCATCGACAAGATCGTCAACGAACCCGTGGGCGGCGCGCACCGCGACATCCCGTGGATGGCCGCGCAGCTCAAGCGCGCGCTGGCCGATGCGCTGCGCCACACGGCCGACCTCAAGCCCAAGGAACTGCTGCAGCAGCGCTACGAGCGGCTGCGGTCCTACGGCCGCTACACCGACACCAAGGACCGGTGAACAAGCCGGCGCCGCGGGTTGCGGTGGCCGCCAGCGGCGGCCGCGACTCGACGGCGCTGCTGCACTGCACGCTGCGCACGGCCCGGCCGCTGGGCATCGAAGTCGTTGCGCTGCACGTGCACCACGGCCTGGTGGACGATGCCGGCGTCTGGCTGGCGCAGGTGCGCAGCCAGAGCCGCCGCTGGGGCGCGGAGTTCACGAGCACGCGGCTGCAGGGTGGCCCCGCGCGTGGCGAGAGTGTCGAAGCCTGGGCGCGCCGCGAGCGATACGCGGCTCTGGCGGCGATGGCCCAAGCCGCAGGCTGCGGCCTCGTGCTGCTGGCGCACCACCGCCGCGACCAGGCCGAGACCTTCCTGCTGCAGGCCCTGCGCGGCGGCGGCCCGGCCGGGCTGGCGGCCATGCCGGCGGCAGCGCAGCGCCAGGGCCTGGCCTGGGCGCGGCCCTGGCTGGACCAGCCGCGCGAGGCCATCGAGGCCTATCTGCTGCGGCACCGCCTGCGCTACGTCGACGACGCCAGCAATGCCGACCCGCGTTTTGCCCGCAACCGGCTGAGGACCGCGGTGTGGCCGGCCCTGGGCGCCGCGTTCCCTGACGCCGAATCTGCCCTGACCGGGGCGGCGAGGCAGTCGGCCCAGGCCGCGGCACTGGCCGACGAAGTGGCGGCGCTGGACCTGCCCGTCGTCTGTGACGGCCCCGCGCTGCTGCTGGATCGCTGGGTGGGCTTGCCGCCGGCGCGCCGCCGCAACGTGCTGCAGGCCTGGCTGGCGGGCGTGCTGCAGGCGCCGGTGCCGCTGTCGCTGGTGCAGCGCCTGTGCAACGACCTGCCAGGCCGCCACAGCGGCACCTGGCCAGCGCCACAGGCCACACTGCGGCTGTACCGGGGGCGGCTCGAGCGCCTGGCGGCGGCGGCGCCGACGGCGGGCGCGCCAGGCGCACTCGAACTGGACCTTGCGCGGCCCGGCATCAGGTCCTTGCCCGGCTGGGCGGGGCAGTTCAGGGTGAGCGCAGCGTCTGAAGGGGGCGTCGACGCCGCGTTGCTGCAGCGTGTCGTGGCGATGCCGCGCCAGGGGGGCGAGCGTTTCCGCCTGGCACCGCGCGGTGCGGCGCGCAGCCTGAAGAAGCAGTACCAGGCCGCAGGTGTGCCCGCGTGGCAGCGCGACGGTCCCTTGTTGTGCCTGCCCGACGGCCGGCTGCTGTTTGCACCCGGCCTGGGCATCGACGCGGCGATGCAGGCCACGCCGGGGCAGCCCCAGCTGGCGCTGAAGTGGTGCCCGGCGACAGCGCCAGGGCCACGTCAGGCCGGCGGCTAAAATTCGCCTCTCGGCGCAGCGCGGTCTGCGCCCACCGCTTCGACACTTCGGCCGCCACCGCGGCGGCATTCAGCGATGGCCTTGATCGTTCACAAGTACGGCGGCACCTCGATGGGCTCGACCGAGCGCATCCGCAGCGTGGCGCAGCGCGTCGCCAAGTGGGTGCGCGCCGGCCACCAGCTGGTGGTGGTGCCCTCGGCGATGTCCGGCGAGACCAACCGCCTGCTCGGCCTGGCCAAGGAACTGCTGCCCGACGCGTCGCTGGCCAGCACGCCCGAGGCGTTGCGCGAGCTCGACGCCGTGGCCGCCACCGGCGAACAGGTCAGCGTCGGGCTGCTGGCGCTGGCGCTGCAGGCCCAGGGCATCCGCGCCGTGAGCTACGGCGGCTGGCAGGTGGCGATCGCCACCGACTCGGCCTACACCAAGGCGCGCATCAGCAGCATCGACGACACGCGTGTGCGTGCCGACCTGGCCGCCGGCAAGGTGGTGGTGATCACGGGTTTCCAGGGCGTCGACCCGCAGGGTCACGTCACCACGCTGGGCCGCGGCGGCAGCGACACCTCGGCCGTGGCCGTGGCCGCGGCGCTGAAGGCCGACGAGTGCCTGATCTACACCGACGTCGACGGCGTCTACACGACCGACCCGCGCATCGTGCCCGAGGCGCGTCGCCTGTCCAGCATCAGCTTCGAAGAGATGCTGGAGATGGCCAGCCTGGGCAGCAAGGTGCTGCAGATCCGCTCGGTGGAGTTTGCCGGCAAGTACCGCGTGCCTGTGCGTGTGCTGTCCAGCTTCACGCCCTGGGATATCCCGCTCGAGGACGAAGCTAAGTCGGGCACCCTGATCACATTCGAGGAAGACGAAAAGATGGAACAAGCCGTGGTGGCCGGCATCGCGTTCAACCGCGACGAGGCCAAGATCAGCGTCGTCGGCGTGCCCGACAAGCCGGGCATCGCGTACATGATCCTGGGGCCGGTGGCCGATGCCAACATCGACATCGACGTCATCATCCAGAACCTGTCGCACGACGGCAAGACCGACTTCAGCTTCACCGTGCACCGCAACGACTACGCCCGCACGATGAACGTGCTGGAAACGCAGGTGCTGCCGGCCACCGGCGCGGCGCGGCTGGCGGGCGACCCGAAGATCTGCAAGGTCAGCATCGTCGGCATCGGCATGCGCAGCCATGTCGGCGTGGCGAGCAAGATGTTCCGCACGCTCAGTGAAGAGGGCATCAACATCCAGATGATCAGCACCAGCGAGATCAAGACCAGCGTCGTGATCGACGAGAAGTACATGGAGCTCGCGGTGCGCGCACTGCACAAGGCCTTCGGCCTGGACATGCCCGCGGCCTGAGGGCCTTCTGCGCCGTAGCAGGGCCGGCAGTCACGGCCGCTGCGGGATGCCGCTAGAATCGCTTTTCTTCGCCGGAGTCGTGACCGAGTGGCCGAAGGTGCTCCCCTGCTAAGGGAGTATGTGCCAAAAGCGCATCGAGGGTTCGAATCCCTCCGACTCCGCCAGGCGAACGTTCCAACAGGCCCTCCAGGGGCCTGATTTTTTGGGTATGCCGTGTCCGCAAGCGCATCGCAGAATCGCGCCCTCGGCCGTGCCCCGGAGACGACCTTGCCCTCGAGCGACATCGAACTGGCCCGCCAGGCGCGCCTGCATCGCATCACCGACCTGGCGCGTGATCGCCTGGGCATCGCCGATGAACACCTGGTGCCCTACGGCCACCACAAGGCCAAGCTGACGCTGCCCTACATCGACACCCTGGCAGGCAGGCCCGATGGCAAGCTGGTTCTCGTCACCGCCATCAGCCCCACGCCGGCCGGCGAGGGCAAGACCACCACGACGGTGGGCCTGGGGGATGCGCTGAACCACATCGGCAGGAAGGCGATGATCGCGCTGCGTGAACCGTCGCTGGGCCCCGTGTTCGGGCTGAAGGGTGGTGCGGCAGGTGGCGGCCACGCGCAGGTGGTGCCGATGGAGGACATCAACCTGCACTTCACCGGCGACTTCAGCGCCATCGCGCTGGCGCACAACCTGCTGTCGGCCTGCCTGGACAACCACGTCCACCACGGCAACACACTCGACATCGACCTGCGGCGCGTGGTGTGGAAGCGGGTCGTCGACATGAACGACCGCGCGCTGCGCGACATCACAGTGGGGCTGGGGGGGCCGGCCAACGGCTATCCGCGGCAGGACGGCTTCGACATCGTCGTGGCCTCGGAGGTGATGGCCATCCTGTGCCTGAGCAGTTCGTTGCAGGACCTGAAGGCCCGCCTGGGCCGCATCGTCGTGGCCCAGACGCGCGGGCGCAAGCCGGTGACCGCCGCCGACCTGAAGGTGCACGGCGCGATGGCCGTGCTGCTGAAGGACGCCCTTGCGCCCAACCTCGTGCAGACGATGGAGAACAACCTGGCGCTGCTGCACGGTGGGCCTTTTGCCAACATCGCGCATGGCTGCAACAGCGTCATCGCCACGCGCACGGCGCTGAAGCTGGCCGACTACGTGGTCACCGAAGCCGGCTTCGGCGCCGACCTGGGGGCCGAGAAGTTCATCGACATCAAGTGCCGCAAGTCAGGGCTGACGCCCTCGGCGGCCGTGGTCGTGGCCACCATCCGCGCGCTGAAATACCACGGCGGCGTGAACCTGGCCGACCTGGGCCGCGAGGACCTGGGCGCACTCGAGCGCGGCATGGCCAACATGCAGCGCCACCTGCACAACCTGCGCGAAGTGTTCGGGCTGCCCTGCGTGGTGGCCATCAACCACTTCACCAGCGACACGGACGCCGAACACGCGCTGCTGCGCGAACGCCTGGGCGCGATGGGTGTGCCGGTGCGCACCGCACGCCACTGGGCCGAGGGCGGCCCGGGCGCCGTCGACCTGGCGCGTGAGGTGGTCAAGGCCTGCGAGCAGAAGTCGACGCTGCGCTTCGCCTACGACGACGCCGACGCGCTGTGGGAGAAGGCGCGCTTGCTGGCCACGCGCACCTACGGCGCGGCCGACATCAGCGCCAGCAGCGCCGTGCGCAAGCAGATCGCGTCACTGCAGGATGCCGGTTACGGCCACCTGCCGGTGTGCATCGCGAAGACGCAGTACAGCTTCAGCACCGACGCCTCGCAGCGCGGTGCACCCAGCGGCCACGTCGTCGATATCCGGGAGGTGCGGCTGGCGGCCGGCGCCGAGTTCGTGGTCATGGTCTGCGGCGACGTCATGACCATGCCCGGCCTGCCCAAGGTGCCCGCGGCCGAGCACATCGACATCGACGACAAGGGCCAGGTCATCGGCCTGAACTGAAGCAGGGCGCACGGCGGCCATGGCCAGCAACACCGCGCGGCTGTACCGCATCGAGACCTTGATCCGCGCACGCGGCCACGTCAGCTTCAAGACACTGCTGGACGAACTCGAGGTCTCGCCGGCCACGCTCAAGCGCGACCTGGAATACCTGCGCAGCCGCATGGGCGCGCCCATCGAATACGACCGCGACCTCAATGGCTACCGCTTCGGCAGCGGCTACAGCGGCCCGAAGCACGAGCTGCCCGGGCTGTGGTTCGACGAGCGCGAGCTCTACTCGCTGCTGATGGCGCAGCAGCTGCTGGCGGGCCTGGACAGCGACGGCCTGCTCAGCCGCCATCTGCAGCCGCTGCAGGGCCGCATCCACCAACTGCTGGCCAGCGCCGGCAGCGGCGAGGCGGGCGAGGCTGCCGCCCAGCGCCTGATGAAACGCGTGAAGGTGGTGAGTGCGCTGCGCCGCCCGGTGCCCAGCCGTTTCTTCGAGCGCGTGAGCGCGGCGCTGCTGGCGCGCAAGCGCCTGCACCTGCGCTACCTCACGCGCGGCCGGCGCGAGGTGAGCGAGCGCGACGTGTCGCCGCAGCGCCTGGTGCACTACCGCGGCACCTGGTACCTCGACGCCTGGTGCCACCGCGTCGACGCGCTGCGCCGCTTCGCGCTCGATGCCATCGAGCAGGCCACGGTGCTGGAACAGGCCGCGCGCGAGATCGCGATGAAACGTGTGCAGGCCGAGATGGATGCCGGCTACGGCATCTATGCCGGCGGCGCGCAGCGCTGGGCCGTGCTGGCCTTCGACGCGCAGGCTGCGCAGTGGGCGAGCCGCGAAGAGTGGCATCCCGGCCAGCAGGGCCGCTGGCTCGACGACGGCAGCTACGAGCTGCGCCTGCCCTACGTCGACGACACCGAACTCGTGATGGACCTGCTGCGCCAGGGTGAACAGGTGCAGGTGCTGGCGCCGCCCGAACTGGTGCAGGCCGTACGGCGCCGGCTGGCCGCCGCAGCGGCGCGGTACGGCGACGCCCCGGACGGCTGACGACGACTCAAGGGCGGCGTGCCACCCCCCTGAGTGGAGGGGCCCGACGCAGGCGCGGTGAACGGGCCTGGCCGCCCCTTCGGCGGTTATCGTTCACGCTTTCTTGGTTTCGCCCCATTCAGCCGGAGGATTCCAGATGAGCATTTCGAGCAAACGGGTTGCCAGCGCAGTGGCGCTGGCCGTGGCCGGCGCCTGCGCCTTGGGCGCCTTCAGCGTTCACGCGCAGAAGACCGCGGTCGCAACCGCGAAGGCGCAACACTGGTCGGCATCGGGCGGCACGATAGGCATGCGTTGGAACCGCGAGCTGGCCAGCGACCTCGGTCTCGTGCTCGGCGCGGCCAGCGGTCGGCACGCGCAACTGAGCGGGAACGAACACGAGGTCTTCGACCTGGCCGGCGCCGGCAGCCTCGACTTCAACGTGCGCAACGGCAACCTGCACGACTTCATCGGCGGTGCGCTGCAGGCGCGCGGCGGCTACGTCATCGACTCGAAGGCCGGTCGCATCGACCTGACCGACTTCCGCCTCGTGCCGCGCCGCGGCGACACCCCCATCCTCGACATCGTCGGCAGCGACGGCAAGGCGTGGTTCTACGTCGACCGGCTGATGTACGAGCTGATCGACGGCAAGCAGCGCCTGGCGGTGCGCACGATGGACGTGCGCATCACCCCCGAGCTGGCCGAGCGCCTGGGCCAGCCCGAGGTGGCCGGCTGGACCGTCGGCGAGATGGAGATGACAACCGACGTGCTGCGCCAGGGCCCCGACACCACGCTGCTGGCCGTGCCCAAGTGGGCCGGCGCGGCGGTGCCGGGCGTGCCCGGTGCCGTCTACCAGGCCGATCTCTTCATGCAGACCTTCAGCATGCAGTACAGCCGCTGCAACGGTTGCACCGGCGTCGGCGGCAACGGCAGCGTGGTGTTCACGCCTTCGTCGACCTTGCGCAACAACGTCAACAGCGGCTCGCAGCAAGTCACCATCGCGGGCGACCCGCTGGGCACCAGCGCGGCGCTGTACACGGCCGACATCCCCTGGTACTCGAAGTTCACGGGCCCATACCCGCCGTACAACAACGACCAGCATCCCTACCTGATCTGGAACCTCTACCGATTCAATGCCGACGGCTCCATCGACCAGATCGGCCGCTCGGGCGTCAAGCATGCCTTCCTGACGCTGAACACGTCGTGCCTGGACAACCCGGGCGACAACCACATCCTGGGCCGCGGCTGCTCCGACGTCTACAGCGTCAGCAACAACGACAGCAACGGCGCGCTGGGCCCGCGCTCCGAGATCATCCCGGCCACCAACGTATGGGGCCGCTGCGGCTCGGTCTACGACACCAACTGCGACGGCGTGGCCAACGCGTCGCCTTTCGGCGTCTACGACCAGCGCCTGTTGGTGCGCGAGTCGCAATTCAGCGGCGCAACGCAGACGGGCGCCACCTACCTCTTCGAGTCGTGGTACCTGGCGCGCGAGGACATCAACATCTTCAACTCGATGGGCACCACGCGCGCGACCTTCACGCGCAGCGGCTCGGTCTGGGTGGTCGGCGGCAACGACCAGTACAAGCTCGGCCCGGCCATCGACCGCTGGGTGAACCCGGCCGCACCCGGCACCAACGCCCGCACGACGGCGGTCAGCACGCCCGAGGGCCAGGTGAAGGTGGCCGTGAAGGCCACCGACCTGGGCAGCGGCCGCTGGCGCTACGACTACGCAGTGATGAACCTGGACTTCGCGCGTGCGCAGACCTCGGGCACCGAGCCGAATCTGCGTGTGCTCAGCAGCATCGGCTTCGACAGCTTCACGGTGCCTGCCGGCTCGGCGACCATCACCGACCTGGCCTTCAGTGACGGCGACCTCGACAGCCAGAACGACTGGGTCGCCAGCGTCGGCCGCAGCGGCGTCACCTGGACGGCGCCGAACGCCGCCAGCGCGCTGAACTGGGGCACGATGTTCCGCTTCTCCTTCATCGTCAACCAGGCACCGGCGAAAAGCACGGCCATGCTGCGCGTCGGCGCCGCAGGGGACCCGAAGTTGTTGAAGGCCGCCAACCTGCTCGCGCCGGGCTCCCGCCGCATCGACTGAGCGCAGCCGTCACGCGGCGGCGCTGTCGCCGCCGCGGGTTCAGGCGTAGACCGGGTAGGTCGGTTCGTACATCGCCGCACGCATGTGCGCGGCCAGGTCGGCCGGGCGTTCGATGCCGGCGTGGCCTTGCGCATAGGCCACCTCGGCCACCGCGGCGGCGATGTGCACAGAGACCTCGCGCACGCTCTGCAGGGGCGGGTAGAGGCTGCCCTGCGCCAGGTCCTGCGGCGTCACCTGTTGCGCCAGCGCCCGCGCCGAGGCCAGGAACATCTCGTCGGTGACCCGGTGCGCCTGCACGGCGATCGTGCCCAGCCCCACGCCCGGGAAGATGTAGGAGTTGTTGCCCTGCCGCGGCACGAAGGTCTTCCCGTCCAAGGTGACGGTGTCGAAGGGGCTGCCCGAGGCGAAGAGCGCGCGACCGCCGCTCCAGGCGTAGGCCTGTTCGGCGCTGCATTCCGACTTCGAGGTCGGGTTCGACAGCGCAAAGACGACGGGGTGTTCGTTCAGGCGTGTCATCTCCTCGATGACGTCCTTCGTGAAACCACCGGCCATCGCCGCCACGCCGATGATGGCGGTGGGCTTCAGCTCGCGCACGGCGGCCAGAAAGTCGGTCTGCGTGGCGTGGGCATGGGCGAACGGCTGCTTGTGTGCGGCCAGTTCGCCGCGGCCGGCCACCACCAGGCCCTTGCTGTCGAAGAGCCAGCAGGCGCGGTGCGCCGCGGCGGGCTCGGCGCCCTCGGCCACCATGGCGGCCACCGTCAGTTCGGCGATGCCGGTGGCCGCCTCGCCGGCACCCAGGAAGAGCAGGCGCTGCTCCGCCAGCGTGCCCCGGGTGACCCGCAGCGCGCTGAACAGGCCGGCCACCGCCACCGCCGCCGTGCCCTGGATGTCGTCGTTGAAGGTGCAGATGCGGTCGCGGTACTTCGCCAGCAGGCGGAAGGCGTTGTGGTTGGCGAAGTCCTCGAACTGGATCACCACGCCGGGGAAGACTTCGCGCGCGGCGGTGATGAACTCGTCCACCAGATCGTCGTAGGCCGCGCCCGTCAGCCGCGGCTGCGCCAGGCCCAGGTAGAGCGGGTCGTCGCGCAGCGCGGCGTTGTTGGTGCCGACGTCCAGCATCACGGGCAGGCACTGTGTCGGCGGCACGCCGGCGCATGCGGTGTAGAGGGCCAGCTTGCCGACCGGGATGCCCATGCCGTTGCTGCCCAGGTCGCCCAGGCCCAGGATACGTTCGCCGTCGGTGACGACGATCATCGCCACGTCGTGGTGCGGCCAGTTGCGCAGCAGGGTCTTGACCTGCCCGCGGTCGTGTGCGGTGACGAAGACGCCGCGCGGCCGCTGGTAGATGTGGCCGAACTGCTGGCAGCCCAGGCCCACCGTGGGCGTGTAGATGATGGGCATCATCTCGTCGGTGTTCTCGATCACGACGCGGAAGAACAACGCCTCGTTGCGGTCGTGCAGCGCCGTCATGAAGATGTACTTGTCCAGCGTGCTGGGCAGTCGGCGGAAGTTCTTCAGCACACGCGCCACCTGCTCGGTCTGCGTGCACACGTGCGGCGGCAGCAGTCCGCGCAGACCGAGCAACTCGCGCTCGTGTTCGGTGAAGGCCGTGCCCTTGTTCAGCGACGGTTCCTGCAGCAGCGTCACGCCGCGCGGAAACCAGGACGACAGCGCGGCGCGCCGCGGGGGAGAAGTATCGATCGACATGCTCGGTCTCCATGACTTGCCCGCGGGTCGAGGGGCCCGCTCGGCGAGGCCGTGAAGCTAGCCCTTGCCGCGCCCGTCTGGTTGATGTGCGTCAAGCATGCGTGACGGTGATGGGCCGAAGATGCGCCGGTCGGTGAAACGCAGTGGAACCCCCACCGACGGAGGAGACGCACCCCATGAACAGCCGCACGCAGGCCGTGTCCGTCCCGGGCGTGCCGCGCTCACGCAAGAGCCGATGGCCGGCGCGGCTCGACTGGGTGCAGAGCGCCAGCGGTCTCGTCCTGGCGCTTTTCATGTGGGGGCACATGTTCTTCGTCTCGTCCATCCTGCTCGGCAAGGACGCGATGTGGACGGTGACCAAGGCCTTCGAGGGTTACTTCATCTTCGGCCGTTCGCTGCCCTGGCTGGTGTCGGTGGTGGTGGCGGTGGTGTTGCTGCTCTTCGTCACGCACGCCATGCTGGCGGTGCGCAAGTTCCCCATCAACTACCGCCAGTACCGTGCCTACCGCGACCACGCGAAGGACATGAAGCACGAAGACACCACGCTGTGGTGGTGGCAGGTGGTGACGGGGTTTGCGCTCTTCTTCCTGGCGTCGATGCACCTCTTCGTGATGCTCTCGCGGCCCGACCTGATCGGCCCCTACGAGAGCGCAGACCGCGTCTGGTCCGACCATTACTGGGTGCTCTATCTGGTGCTGCTGTTCGCGGTGGAGATGCACGGCGGCATCGGCCTGTACCGCCTGGCCGTGAAGTGGAACTGGTTCGGCGGCGCCAACCCCGACGCCATGCGCAAGAAGCTCAAGACCTTCAAGTGGGTGCTGACGGTCTTCTTCCTCGTGCTGGGCCTGGCCACGCTGGCGGCCTACATCAAGATCGGCATCGAGCACGCGCCGCGAGCCGGTGAAATCTACACACCGGCCTGGGTGCAGCCTGCGGGTGCACCGGCGGTGCCGAAGTGAGCCGGACTCCGAAACAGTCATGAAGATCAACTACACCGACGTGCTCGTCATCGGCGGCGGCCTCACCGGCCTGCGTGCCGCCATCGGCGCCAAGCGCCGCGGCCACGACGCCGTCATCCTCTCGCTGGTGCCACCCAAGCGCAGCCACTCGGCGGCAGCGCAGGGCGGCATGCAGGCCTCGCTGGCCAACGTCATCAAGGGGCAGGGCGACAACGAGGACGTGCACTTCGAGGACACCGTACGCGGCAGCGACTGGGGCGCCGACCAGCGCGTGGTGCGCATGTTCGTCAACACGGCGCCCAAGGCCGTGCGTGAGCTCGCCGCCTGGGGTGTGCCCTGGAGCCGCGTGAGCCGCGGCGACCGCCAGGTCATCATCAACGGCCAGAAGATCACGCTGACCGAACGCGACGAGGCCCACGGCCTGGTCGCGCAGCGCGACTTCGGCGGCACCAAGAAGTGGCGCACCTGTTACGTCAGCGACGGCACAGGCCACGCCATGCTGTTCGCGGTGAGCGACCGCGCCATCGCCGAGAGCATTCCGGTCGTCGAACGTGCCGAGGCCATTGCCCTCATCGTCGACGGCAGCCGTTGCCAGGGTGCCATCGTGCGTGACCTGATAACGGGCGAACTGAGTGCCTACGTGGCCAAGGCCACGGTGATTGCCACCGGCGGCGCCGGCAGGCTCTTCAAGGTGACCACGAATGCCGTCATCTGCGAAGGCATAGGCATGGCCATCGCGCTGGAAACGGGGCAGGCGGCACTCGGCAACATGGAAGCGGTGCAGTTCCACCCCACCGGCATCTTCCCGGCCAGCATCCTGGTGACCGAAGGCTGCCGCGGCGACGGCGGGCTGCTCAAGGACGTCGACGGCCACCGCTTCATGCCCGACTACGAGCCCGAGAAGAAGGAGCTCGCGTCGCGCGACGTCGTCTCGCGGCGCATGGAAACGCACATCCGCAAGGGCAAGGGCGTGCCCTCGCGTTTCGGGGAACACCTCTGGCTCGACATCACGCAGCTGGGCAAGGCACACATCGAGAAGAACCTGCGTGAGGTGAAGGAGATCTGCGAGAGTTTCCTAGGCATCGACCCGGTGGTCGACATGATTGCCGTGCGTCCGGCGCAGCACTACACGATGGGCGGCGTGCGCACCAACCACACCGGCGAGAGCCCGACGCTGAAGGGCCTGTTCTCGGCCGGCGAGGCCGCCTGCTGGGACATGCACGGTTTCAACCGCCTGGGCGGCAACTCGGTGGCCGAAACGGTGGTGGCCGGCATGATCGTCGGCGAGTTCGTCGCCGATTTCTGCGACAAGAGCGAAAACGAGATGCGCGTCCCCACCGGGCTGGTGCGCGAGCTGGTGGCCGCCGAACAGGCCAAGCTCGACGCCCTGGTGAAAGGCCCCGGCACCGAGGACGCCTCGGTGCTGAAGCTGGCCATGCAGCACATCATGACCGACAAGGTGGGCATCTTCCGCACCGGCGAGGAACTCACCAAGGCCGTCGACGAGCTGCAGGTGTTGCTCGACCGCAGCCGCCACATCGGGCTGCGCCACAAGGCCGCGGGCGCCAACCCCGAACTGGCCACCGCCTACCGCACGCAGAAGATGCTGAAGCTGGCGTTGTGCGTGGCCGACGGCGCGCTGCAGCGCACCGAAAGCCGCGGTGCGCACTTCCGCGAGGACCACCCGCACCGCGACGATGCCAACTGGCTCAAGCGCACGCTGGCCACCTGGAAGGAAGGCGACATGCGGCCGACGCTGGCCTACGAGGCGGTGGACGTGAAGACCATGGAACTGCCCCCGGGCTGGCGCGGCTACGGCGCCAAGGACTACGTCGACCACCCCGACACCGCCGCCCGCGCCGCCGAGGTGGCGGCGCTGCGCGAACGGTTGAAGGACGCGCCGCGCCTCGAGGTGCAGAAGGCGCTGATGCCCTTCGAAGAGTTGCTGCCCCCGCCGCTGCGCGGGCCGAACGAACGCATCGACGAGCCGCTGGCATGACGACCACCATACCCATCCTTCCGCTGCGTTCGTGCCTGCAGCCTGACGCTGCGGCGGTGGCCGCCGCCGGCAACGTGCACCGCAAGCTCAACATCCAGGTGATGCGCTACGACCCGCAGCGCCCCGAGGTGGCGCCGCACTGGCAGACCTACGTGCTCGACGACGCGCCGGGCATGACACTCTTCATCGCGCTGAGCGAGATCCGCGAGCGCCTCGACCCCTCGCTGCAGTTCGACTTCGTCTGCCGCGCGGGCATCTGCGGCAGCTGCGCGATGCTCGTCGACGGCCGCCCGGCGCTGGCCTGCCGCATGCTGACGAAGAACCTGGCCGATACCTTCACGCTGGCGCCGCTGCCGGTGTTCGAACTCATCGGCGACCTCTCGGTCAACACCGGCAAGTGGATGCGCGGCATGAGCGAGCGCCTGCAGGCCTGGGTGCACCAGCAGGAGACCAGCCCCGACCTGACGCGACTGGAAGCGCGCATGGAGCCCGAACTGGCCGAGCAGATCTACGAACTCGACCGCTGCATCGAATGCGGCTGCTGCGTGTCGGCCTGCGGCACGGCGCGCATGCGCGAGGACTTCGTCGGGGCCGTCGGCCTGAACAAGATCGCGCGCTTCCGCCTCGACCCGCGTGACACCCGCACCGACGACGACTACTACGAACTCGTCGGTGACGACGACGGCGTCTTCGGCTGCATGTCACTGCTGGGCTGCCACGACGTGTGCCCCAAGCAGCTGCCGCTGCAGACGCAGCTCGCCTTCGTGCGCAGGAAGATGGTGGCGATGGGCTGGAAGTAGGGCAGGGCATCGGTCGCAGGTTTCCCGCCAACGAAGCGGGCACGGTCAACGAACCAGGTTTCACCAAGGAGACGACAGCATGAAGACGTTTTTCTCTCAAGGCCGCCGCATGACGGTGGTTGCTGCGGCGCTGGCCGTGGCCGGGCTGACGGGTGCGGGTGCCGCGCTGGCGCAGACGCCGCTGGTCATCAAGTTCAGCCACGTGGTGGCCAACGACACGCCCAAGGGCAAGGCCAGCGAGTTCTTCGCCAAGCGCGCGGGTGAACTGACCGGGGGCAAGGTCAAGGTCGAGGTCTACGCGAACAGCACGCTGTACAAGGACAAGGAAGAGATGGAGGCGCTGCAGATCGGCGCCGTGCAGATGCTGGCGCCTTCGCTGGCCAAGTTCGGGCCGCTGGGCGCGCGCGAGTTCGAGGTCTTCGACCTGCCCTTCATCTTCGCCAACGCCGACGATCTGCACAAGGTCACTACGGGGGCCGTGGGCAAGCAGCTGTTTGCCAAGCTCGAGACCCGGGGCATCACGGGCCTGGCCTACTGGGACAACGGCTTCAAGTCCTTCAGCGCCAACAAGCCGTTGAAGACACCCGACGATTTCAAGGGCCTGAAGATGCGCATCCAGTCGAGCAAGGTGCTCGAGTCGCAGATGCGTGCCGTGGGCGCGCTGCCACAGGTGATGGCCTTCAGCGAGGTCTACCAGGCCTTGCAGACCGGCGTGGTCGACGGCACCGAGAACCCGCACAGCAACCTCTACACGCAGAAGATGCACGAGGTGCAGAAGCACATGACCGTGTCCGACCACGGCTACCTCGGCTATGCGGTCATCACGAACAAGAAGTTCTGGGACGGGCTGCCCGCTGACCTGCGCGGCCAGCTCGAGAAGGCGATGGCCGAGGCCACGGTCTATGCCAACAAGATTGCCCTGGAAGAGAACGAAGGTTCGCTGGCCAAGGTGAAGGCGTCCGGCAAGACCCAGGTCTACGTGCCTACGCCGGCCGAGCGCCTGGCGCTGAAGAAGGCCATGGTGAAGGTGCACACGGAGATGGAGTCGCGCATCGGCAAGGATGTCATCGACGCCGTCTACAAGGCGACGGGCTTCGACCCCACGAAGCTCTGATGTCCTGGCGGGCCGCCTGGTGCGGCCCGTTCGGCAAAAGGCACGGCGCGGGCGCACCGAGGCGGCCCCCAGCGCGGAGGAGACAACTCGATGCTCAGGGCCCTGGACCACCTCGAGGAATGGCTGGTCACCTTCCTCATCGGCGCGGCGACGCTCATCATCTTCGCCGCCGTTGCGCACCGTTACGCCTCGGGCTTGCCGATCCCCGGGTTGCAGGACTGGCTGCTGACGCTGAACTTCGGCTGGGCGCAGGAACTGTGCATCATCATGTTCGTCTGGATGGCCAAGTTCGGCGCTGCCTACGGCGTGCGCACCGGCATCCACGTCGGCGTGGACGTGCTCATCAACCGCCTCAACGACGGCCTGCGGGCCAAGTTCATCATCTTCGGCCTGCTGGCCGGTGCGCTGTTCACCGGCATCGTGGGTTCGCTGGGCGCCTACTTCGTCTGGGAGAACGGCGCGCACTACTTTTTCTACAAGGCGCTGGGCCTGCCGATGGGCAGCCTGTACGAAGGCCCGACCACGCCCGACCTCGAGATGCCGACCTGGATGGTCTACAGCGCGGTGCCGCTGGGTTCGGCGCTGATGTGCTTCCGCTTCCTGCAGGTGTGCGTGGGCTTCGTGCGCACGGGCGAGCTGCCGCACCACGACCACGGCCATGTCGAAGGCATCGAGGCCGAGCCACTGACGGCCGCGGGCAACGAGGACAAGGTCTTCCGCATGGACGACGACCTGCACCCGCGGGTGGATGAAGACTCTGCCGCAAAGCGTGCCGCAGACAGCGACAAGGGAGGCCGCGCATGAACGCCGCCATCATCTTCCTGCTGCTCGCCGGGCTGATGATCACCGGCATGCCGGTGTCGATCTCGCTCGGCCTGACGGTGCTGTCCTTCCTGTTCTTCTTCACCCAGGTGCCCATCGAGTCGGTGGCACTGAAGCTGTTCACCGGCATCGAGAAGTTCGAGATCATGGCGATCCCGTTCTTCATCCTCGCGGGCAACTTCCTCACCCATGGCGGTGTGGCCAAACGCATGATCCGTTTCGCCACCTCGCTGGTCGGCCACTGGGCCGGGGGCCTCGGGCTGGGCGCGGTGGTGGCCTGCGCGCTGTTCGCGGCGATCTCGGGGTCGAGCCCGGCCACCGTGGTGGCGGTGGGCTCGATCCTGATCCCGGCGATGGTCAAGTCGGGCTACCCGGTGCGCTTCGGCGCCGGCGTCGTCGCCGCGTCCGGCGGCCTGGGTATCCTCATTCCGCCTTCGATCGTGATGGTCATGTACGCGGTGTCGACCAACAGCTCGATCGGCGCCCTCTTCATGGCAGGCGTCATCCCCGGGTTGGTGCTGGCGGCCATGCTGATGTTCACGACCTGGTGGCGTGCACACCGGGGTGGCTATCCAAGGGAACGGCGCGCGCCGTGGGCAGAACGCTGGCAGGCCTTCCGCGAATCGATCTGGGGCCTGTTGCTCATCATCGTCGTGATGGGCGGCATCTACTCGGGCATCTTCACGCCCACCGAGGCGGCCGCGATGAGCGCGGTCTATGCCTTCGTCATCGCGGTCTTCGTCTACAAGGACCTCAGGCTCAAGGACGTGCCCAAGACGCTGCTGGCCTCGGCCAACATGAGCGCGATGCTGCTGTACATCATCACCAACGCGATCCTGTTCTCCTTCCTGCTCACGCACGAGAACGTGCCGCAGGCCATCTCGGAATGGCTGCTGTCCAACGGCCTGGGTGTCATCGGCTTCCTGCTGGCGGTGAACATCCTGCTGCTGGTGATGGGCAACTTCATGGAGCCGTCGTCGATCATCCTGATCACGGCGCCCATCCTGTTCCCGATCGCGATGACACTGGGCATCAACCCGATCCACTTCGGCGTGATGATCACCGTGAACATGGAGATCGGCATGATCACGCCGCCCGTGGGCCTGAACCTCTACGTGGCCAGTGGCATCAGCAAGCTGGGCTTGAGCGAGATGACGGTGGCGGTCTGGCCCTGGCTGCTGACGATGCTGATCTTCCTGATGATCATCACCTACTACCCGCCGCTGACGCTGTGGCTGCCGCGGGTGCTGGGCATGATGTAGACGGGGCAGGCCGCGCCGGGCCGGGTAGGCCGACCCGGCGCGGCCTTGCGAATTGTCAAGGCGGCGCGGTGGGCCGCCCTTATCGTTGGCGCCTGCACGGTGCGTCAGCGCGCCGTCCTGCCCCATGAGCCTGCCGCGCCACCCCCTCCGCACCCGCCGACACCTCGCCACCTGGCTGGTGGGGGTGCTGCTGCTCACGCAGTGGATGGTGGCGGCCTATGCCTGCGCCCCCGTGGGCGGGGCTGCCGGCGCACCTGGCACCGTGCTTGCCATGGCGGTCGATCTGCCACCTTGCCATGAGGCCGATGGCACCGAGCATGATGTCGGCCTGCCCAACCTGTGCAAGGCCCACTGCAGCGCCAACGCCCAGCTGCCCGGCGCGACTGCCACGGCAGACGCGCCGTTGCCCAGCCTGGGCTGGTGCCTCGTCGCGGCGCCGCTGACATGGCTGCCGGACGACGACGCCGCGGTCGCGTCAGGCGCGCCGCTGGTCGGTGCGCCACCCGGCTGGCCGCCGCTCTTCCTCACCCACCGGGTGCTGCGCAACTAGCGCACGGGCTGCGACGGCGCTTGCGCGCCGCGCGTGGCACGGGCCGGGCGCATCGATGTGCGCCGCCTGTGCCCCTTGACCGGTTGCCCGGTCTTCGTGCAGATCCTGCGGAGTACCCACCATGCCTGTTCCTCTCGTGCGGCCGTGCGCCGTCCCTTTGCGCGCGCCTTTGCGCCGCGCCCTGTCGGCCGTTGGCGCAGCGGCCCTCGCCTGGGCCGCCCTGCCTGCGGCCGGCCAGCCGACAACCGGCCTGGACTTCGCCCGCGCGCAGCAGCTGGCGCTGCTGCGTGCCCCCATGCTGGCGGCGCGCCGCGCTGCCGTCGACGCCGCGAGTCAGCTTCGCATCAGCGCGGGCGAACTGCCCGACCCCAAGGTCTCGGCCGGCGTCGACGGCCTGCCCATCAGCGGGCCGATGCGTTGGCAGATCGCCGCCGAGCCGATGACGCAGCGCAGCTTCGCGTGGATGCAGGACGTGCCCAACGCTGCCAAGCGTGCCGCGCGCCGCCAGGGCGCCGAGGCGCGCACGGAACGCGAACAGGCGCTGCTGACGATGGAGCAGCTGTCCGTGCAGCGCGAGACCGCCGGCGCCTGGCTGGCACGCTGGTATGCCGAACAGCGGCTGGCGCTCTTCACCGGCCTGGAGGAAGAGAACCGGCTGCTGCGCCAGACCCTCGATGCCCGTGTCGCGGCCGGCAGTGCGATGCCCGCCGACGCCACCATGGCGCGCCAGGAAGCGCTGATGCTGGCCGACCGCCGCGACGAGCTGGTGCGCGAGCAGGCGCAGGCCCAGGCGGCGCTGCGGCGCTGGCTGGGCGACGATGCGTCGCTGCCGCTGGCCGGGCCGCCGCCGGCGCTGGCAGCCGAACGCGCCGCCTTGTTTGCCGGCATCGACCGCCACGCCGACCTGCGTGCCTTCGAACCGATGCAGCGCATGACACAGGCCGAGGTGGCCGAGGCCGAGTCGATGAAGCGCGGCGACTGGGCCTGGCAGGTGATGTATTCGCGTCGTGGCAGCAGCTTCGGCGACATGGTGTCGTTCCAGTTCACCTTCGAGCTGCCGCTGTGGTCCGCCCAGCGACAGGACCCGCAGATTGCCGCCAAGCGCAACGAGGCCGAACGCATCGAGGCCGAGCGCGAGGACATGGTGCGCCGCCGCCGCGAAGAGCTCGACATGCAACTGGCCGAACTCGACGAACTGATGCGCAAGGCCGCGCGCCTGCGCGAAGCCGCGGTGCCGCTGGCCACCGAACGGGTGGCGCTGGCATTGGCCGCCTACGAAGGCAACCGCGGCGATCTGGCCGGCGTGCTGGCGGCGCGGCGTGAGCGCGCCGAGCTCGGCTTGCGAGCGCTGGAACTCGACGCGCGCCAGCAAGCGCTGCGCGCACGCCTGAACTACCTGATTGCGGAGCAACGCTGATGAACACGAACACAACTTCCCGCACGGTGGCCGTGGCCGCCGTGGTCGGCCTGCTGGCCGCCGCCGGCGGCTACGGTGTCGCCACCTGGCGCCAGCATGGTGGGGCCGGTCCGAACGCGACGGCCGGCGCGGCGATGCCCGCCGCCGGTACCGCCAGCGCCCGCGCGGTGCTGTACTGGTACGACCCGATGAAGCCCGACGCGCGCTTCGACAAACCCGGCCGTTCGCCCTTCATGGACATGGACCTCGTGCCGCGTTACGCCGACGAGGGCGGCGCGGCCGGCGGCGTGCAGATCAACCCGCGGCTGACGCAGAGCCTGGGCATGCGTCTGGCCACGGTGACGCGTGAGCCCATCGCCAGCGGTGTCGAAGCCGTGGGCACGCTGGGCTTCAACGACCGCGACGTGGCCGTCCTGCAGACACGCACGGCTGGCTTCGTCGAGAAGGTCTACGCCCGCGCCCCCGGCGACGTGGTGGCTGCCGGCGCGCCGCTGGTCGATGTGCTGGTGCCCGAGTGGGCCGGCGCGCAACGTGAATTCCTGGCCGTGCGAGCTACCGGCGAAAGTGCGCTGACAGCCGCGGCACGCCAGCGCCTGCTGTTGCTGGGCATGGGCGAAGCGCTGGTGGCCGAGGTGGAACGCACGGGCGAGCCGCGCCCGCTGATGACGCTGAGAAGCCCCATCGCCGGCGTCATCACCGAGCTGATGGTGCGCCAGGGCA
Organism: Rubrivivax sp.; assembly: GCA_030653505.1. Lineage (GTDB taxonomy): Bacteria > Pseudomonadota > Gammaproteobacteria > Burkholderiales > Burkholderiaceae_C > Rubrivivax. The sequence goes on along the minus strand of JAURZK010000089.1, from coordinate 51,883 downwards.
TGGCGCTGGCGCCGATGATGACGCTGGCGCGCATCAACGGCCTGGGCACGCTGTGGCTGGAAGCGGCGGTGCCCGAGGTGCACGCGGCCCTGCTGGCGGTGGGCCGGCCGGTGCAGGTGCGCTTCGCCGCGTACCCGGGCGAGGTCTTCAGCGGCCGCATCGCCGCCGTGCTGCCCGAGGCCAACCGCGAGACACGCACGCTGCGTGTGCGCATCGAGCTGCCGAACAAGGGCGGCAAGCTGCGCGCGGGCATGTACGCGCAGGCCACGCTGGCCGGCGCGGCCGAGACCGCGCTGGTGGTGCCCAGCGAGGCCGTCATCCGCACCGGGCAGCGCGCGATGGTCTTCGTCGCCGGTGATGAGCCCGGCCGCTACACCCCGGTGGACGTGGAACTGGGCCGCGAAGTGGGCAGCCGGCTGGTCGTGCTGAAGGGCCTGAACGAAGGCCAGCAGGTGGTGGCCTCGGGCCAGTTCCTGGTCGATTCCGAGGCCAGCCTGTCGGGCGCCGTGAGCCGCACGGCGGCTGCGCCGACTTCGGCCCGCGCGGCCGGCAGCACGCCGGCGGCTGCGGCCGGGCTGGTGCTGCACGACGTGAACGCGGTGGTCGAGTCGGTCGAAGGCGCCGAGATCTCGGTCGAACACGAACCCGTGCCGGCGCTGAAGTGGCCGGCGATGAGCATGCCGTTCGCGCTGAAGTCACCGGCGCTGGGCCAGGGCCTGAAGGCGGGTGACAAGGTACGCCTGCGCTTCAGCGCCGAGGGCTCGGGCCCGGTGGTGCACCAGATCGATCGCCTGCCTGCCGCCGCCGCGCCGCAAGGGAAGAAGCCGTGATTGCCGCACTCATCCGCTGGTCTGTCGTCAACCGCTTCCTGGTGCTGCTGCTGACGGTCTTCGTCACGGCCTGGGGCATCTGGTCGGTGCGCCACACGCCCATCGACGCGCTGCCCGACCTGTCCGACGTGCAGGTCATCATCCGCACCAGCTACCCGGGCCAGGCGCCGCAGATCGTCGAGAACCAGGTCACCTACCCGCTGGCCACCACCATGCTCTCGGTGCCCGGCGCGAAGACCGTGCGCGGTTACTCCTTCTTCGGCGACAGCTTCGTCTACGTGCTCTTCGACGACGGCACCGACCTCTACTGGGCGCGTTCACGCGTGCTGGAGTACCTCAACCAGGTGCAGGGCCGCCTGCCGGCGACCGCCAAGACCTCGCTCGGGCCGGACGCCACCGGCGTGGGCTGGATCTTTCAGTATGCGCTGGTCGACCGCAGTGGCAAACACGACCTGGCCGAACTGCGTGCGCTGCAGGACTGGTTCCTGAAGTACGAGCTGAAGAGCCTGCCCGACGTGGCCGAGGTGGCCAGCGTGGGCGGCATGGTGCGGCAGTACCAGGTGGTGGTCGACCCGCACAAGCTGGCGGCCTACGGCATCACCTTCGAGATGGTGCGCATGGCGCTGATGAACGCCAACCAGGAAACGGGCGGCTCGGTGCTGGAACTGGCCGAGACCGAGTACATGGTGCGCGCCAGCGGCTACCTGAAGACGCTGGACGACTTCCGCGCCGTGCCGCTGATGCTGGCCGGCGGTGTGCCGGTGCGCCTGGGCGACGTGGCCACGGTGCAGCTCGGCCCCGAGATGCGCCGCGGCATCGCCGAACTGGACGGCGAAGGCGAGGTCACCGGCGGCATCGTGCTGCTGCGTTCGGGCAAGAACGCGATGACCACCATCGCCGCGGTGAAGGCCAAGCTCGAGTCGTTGAAACCCGGCCTGCCCGCAGGTGTCGAGATCGTCACCACCTACGACCGCAGCCTGCTCATCGAACGTGCGATCGACAACCTGACGGAGAAGCTGGTCGAGGAGTTCATCGTCGTGGCGCTGACCTGCGCCGTCTTCCTGTGGCACCTGCGCTCGTCGCTGGTGGCCATCATCTCGCTGCCGCTGGGTATCCTGGTGGCCTTCATCGTGATGCGCTACCAGGGCATCAACGCCAACATCATGAGCCTGGGCGGCATCGCGATCGCCATCGGCACCATGGTCGACGCGGCGCTGGTGATGATCGAGAACGCACACAAGAAGATGGAAGCCTGGCAGCACGCGCACCCCGACGAGAAGCTCGAAGGCGACGCGCACTGGAAGGTGGTGACCGACGCCGCCTGCGAGGTCGGCCCGGCACTTTTTTTCAGCCTGGTCATCATCACGCTCAGCTTCATCCCGGTGTTCACGCTGGAAGCGCAGGAAGGGCGGCTCTTCGGCCCATTGGCCTACACCAAGACCTATGCGATGGCAGCGGCGGCCGGCATCTCGGTGACGCTGGTACCGGTGCTGATGGGCTACTGGATACGCGGTCGCATCCCGGACGAGAGGCGCAACCCGCTGGTGCGCGGGATGATCGCCGCCTACCGCCCGCTGCTCGAACGTGTGCTGCGTTTCCCGCGCACGACGCTGTTGCTGGCCGTGCTGGCCTTCGCCACCACGCTGTGGCCGGCGATGCGGCTGGGCGGCGAGTTCCTGCCGCCGCTGGACGAAGGCGACCTGCTCTACATGCCCACCGCGCTGCCGGGCCTGAGTGCCGCCAAGGCCGGTGAACTGCTGCAGCAGACCGACCGCATGATCAAGACCGTGCCCGAGGTGGCGCGTGTCTTCGGCAAGGCCGGCCGTGCCGAGACGGCCACCGACCCGGCGCCGATGGAGATGTTCGAGACGACGATACAGCTCAAGCCCCGCGAGCAGTGGCGGCCGGGCATGACACCCGAGAAGCTGGTCGAGGAACTCGACGCCGCGGTGAAGGTGCCGGGGCTGGCCAACATATGGATCCCGCCCATCCGCAACCGCATCGACATGCTGGCCACCGGCATCAAGAGCCCCATCGGCGTGAAGGTCTCGGGTACCGACCTGCAGGCCATCGACCGCATCGCCATCGAGGTGGAGAAGGTGGCGCGTGGCGTCCCGGGCGTCAGCTCGTCACTTGCCGAAAGGCTGACCGGCGGACGCTACGTCGACGTGCAGATCGACCGCGCCGCCGCGGCGCGCCACGGCCTGAACATCAACGACGTGCAGGCCATCGTCGCCGGTGCCGTGGGCGGCGCGATGGCCGGCGAGACGGTGGAAGGGCTGGCACGTTTCCCGATCAACCTGCGCTACCCGCGTGAACTGCGCGACACGCCGCAGAAGCTGCGCGAACTGCCCTTCGTCACGCCGGGCGGCGCGCAGATCACGCTGGGCACGGTGGCGCGCATCGAACTCACCGAAGGCCCGCCGATGCTGAAGAGCGAAAACGCGCGCCTGTCGAGCTGGGTCTACATCGACGTGCGCGGGCGCGACCTCGCTTCGGTGGTGGCCGACCTTCAACAGGCCGTGGCGCGCGGCGTGGCGCTGGAGCCCGGGGTCAGCATCGCCTACTCGGGCCAGTTCGAATACATGGCGCGCGCCAACGCCCGGCTGCAGGTGGTGGTGCCGGCCACGCTGCTCATCGTCTTCGTGCTGCTCTACCTGACCTTCCGCCGCCTCGACGAAGCGGTGATGATCATGGCCACGCTGCCTCTGGCGCTGACCGGCGGCGTGTGGTTCATGTACGCCATGGGCTACAACCTGTCGATCGCCAGCGGCGTGGGCTTCATCGCGCTGCTGGGGCTTTCGGCCGAGTTCGGCGTGGTCATGCTGATCTACCTGAAGAACGCGCTGCAGGACCGCATCGATCGCGGCCTGGGCATCACACCCGAGGTGGTGGACGACGCCATCCGCGAAGGTGCGGTGATGCGCGTGCGGCCGAAGGCGATGACGGTGGCCACGTTGCTGGTGGGCCTGGTGCCCATCGTCTTCGGCGGCGGCACGGGCGCCGAGGTGATGAGCCGCATTGCCGCACCCATGCTGGGCGGCATGGTCACGGCGCCGCTGCTCAGCCTGCTGGTGGTGCCGGCAGCCTATGCGCTGCTGCGCCGGCGCAAGGGCGGGCGGGCTTGATGCAGCGCGGGTGGGCGTGACTCCCCGCTTTGCACGCGGTCTGAAGGGGCCCGCGCCGGACGCAGGGGCGCGCTCGGGCCCGCGGCCGTCGTGCGCCCAATCGCAGCGACCTTGAACCAGCGCAAAGTGGCACGCCCTCACGGTGCTTACATTGACCTGAATCGTGGCTCCGCGAGTTGCGGGCCAGAGGAGGTTCCCAGATGTACAAGCGCATACTTGTGCCCGTCGACGGCAGCGAACTGTCAGACCGAGCCATACAGGCCAGCGTCGAGCTGGCCAAACAGTTGGGGGCGGCCATCACCGGCTTCGTCGCCGAGCCCCTGCTGCCGGTTCGGCCAGGCCCGCGTTCGCGTGCCTGGGTCGAAGAGGAGGCACAGGAACATGACGCAGTCACCGAGGCCCACGCGAAGGATGTGCTCAGCCGTTTCGAGGCCTGTGCCCGCGAAGCCGGGGTCGAGTTCGAGGGCTACCACGACCAGGTGCCCCGGGTCGACCGCGCCATCATCGAGGCCGCCGAGTCGCGCGGCTGCGACATGATCCTGATGGTTACCCACGGGCGCGGCGCCTTCGGCGAATTCCTCTTCGGGTCGCAGACCAAGGCGGTGCTGGCGGGCAGCAAGCTGCCGCTGCTGGTGCTGCATTGACGCGCGGCGGGCGCCCGTTGACGAGCGTTCCGTCGCCCGCCCGAAGGCGCCTGGCCGTCACGTTGGGGTTTGCGCCGCTGCTCGGCCTGCCACGGCTGGTCGCAGGGGCCGGCACGCCCGGCGAGGTGCGTGTGGGGCAGGTGCTGCGCGACGCCACCCTGCGCGGCCTGAACGGGCCCACGCGGCAGCTGTCTTCGTTCCGCGGCCGGCCGCTGCTCATCAACGTCTGGGCCAGCTGGTGCGCGCCCTGCCGTGCCGAGATGGCGTCGCTGGAACGTCTGGCCTGGGGTGATCTGGCCGACCGCTTCACGGTCATCGGCATCTCAACGGACGACTACATCGAACGTGCCCAGGCCTGGCTGCGGCGCAGCAACGCGACCATCAACCACTACATCGACCACAAGCTCGAGCTCGAGCACATGCTCGGTGCCTCGCACCTGCCGCTGACGGTGCTGGTGGACGCGTCGGGCCGCGTGCTGCACAAGGAGGCCGGCGCGCGCGAGTGGGACGGCCCCGAGGCGCGGCGCCTCGTCGAGCGCCACTTCCCGCCGCCGGCCCGCCGGCCGAGGCCGGCCGGCGCTCCTCAGTAGCTGTATCGCACCGAAACCTGGAGCACGTTGACGCGGTACTTCGGTGCCTGCTGGCCGAAAGCCAGCACGTAAGGCACGGTGTCGGGCTGTACGCCGTCGAGCTGCCAGTCGGCCGCGTCGTAGCGTTCGTGCCAGAAGCTACCCATCAGCGAGAGGTTGTCCTTGAGCTGGTAGGTCGCGCTCAGCTTCAGCCGGTCGAGCGACGTGGTGGCAGCCGGGAAAGGTGGTGTGGCGGCCCCGGTGTCCACCAGCGTGCGGCTGCGCGAGCGTGACACGGTGAGGTCGGCGCCGAGTTCGAGCTTGTCGTCCATCGCCATGTGCCGGGCACCGACACCGAAGACGGTGTAGCGGTCGCGCACGCGCCCCGTCCAGTCGGGGCTGCCGTAAAGCTGGCTGCCGACCTGGTGCGTCTGCACGGCTTCGGCCTGCCCGTAGGCGCGCAGCTGGGTGGCTTCGCTGAAGGCGTAAGCGACGTCGGCGGCCAGGCTGAGGCTGCGGCCGTCGGTCAGGCCGATGACGGAATCGGTGTAGTCGTCCTGCGAGCCTTCGATGCCGACGCCGATGCTCAGCGTTTCGCTGGCCGTCCAGTCGGCCCGTGCGGCGCCTGCGACGCGGTCGCGCTTGGCCAGGTTGAACTTGCGCAGCAGCGGGTTCTGCGGCGCGCTGTTCCAGGTGCTCACGCCGTAGTCGGTGCGGCCGCGGTTGGACCTTGACAACTTCAGCGACAGCGAGAGGTCGTCGCGCGCCTGCCCCGCGACCCGTCCCCACACCGTGGTCTCGCGCGTGGTGACGACCTCGCTGTAAGAACGTTCGCGTGTGTCGTATTCGACGCCGGCGCTGGCCTTCAGGCTGCTGCTGGCACGGTAGTCGGCGATGACCTTGACGCGGTCCTGGAAGAAACTCAGGGGCGTGTTGGTCACGGGCTGCAGGCCGACGAACATGTCGGTGGCCACCGACGGGAAGGTCTGGGTGACGTTGTCGCTGTCACGCACGTCACGCGCGTAGCTGGCGTTCAGGCGCAGGCCTGCGATCGGGGTCACGTAGCTCAGGCGCACGGCGCCGTTGAACGTGTCGGCACGGCCGTCCAGCGACGCCGCTGGCAGCGCCGGCAGGCTGGCGGCCAGGCCGGGCGTCAGCGTCAGCGGCAGGTAGGCGGCGTTCTGCGTCATGCGGCCGACGGCGAAGTCGGCGCTGGCGCGGAAGGCCGGGTTCAGCTGGTAGCCCAGTGACGCGGCGACCTGGTGGAACTCGTTGTCGGGGGCGCCCGCAAGCTGGCCCGTGCTGGCACCGGCCACCACCGGGACGAAGGGGTTGGCAAAGCGCAGCGCCGCCTGGCCGTTGCTGAAGCTCGACAGGTGGTAGCTCAGCGTGGCCTGTACGGGCCGGCCGACATAGGACGCGGAGACCTCGAGCTGGTTGGTGACGTGGTCCACCGGCACCGCCAACTGCGCCGTGGTGGCAAAGAAGGCGCCGGCGCCGGGGCGCGTGCCGTCGCGCTCGTCGCGGCGGGCGTTGACGCGCACGGTCCAGCGCTCGCTGCCGATCCAGCTCAGGCCGCCTTGCAGGCGTGAACGGTCGTAGCCCAGCTTCAGCGGCTGCAGCGTGCCGGCCAGCGGCATGGCCGCCGTGGTGTCCTGCGGGTAGCCCGCGGGCAGCGTCAGCACGCCGCCGCCGTTGCCCAGGTAGGGCGTGGCTGCGCCGTCGGCGAAGTGGCGCGGCAGGTTGTCGTAGGCCAGGCTGGCGGTAAACAGACCCTCGCGGCCGATCTGGCCCGTCAGCGAACGGGTGTCCAGGCCGAGCTCGCTGGCCGTCAGCTTGCCCCACAAGCCGCCCTCGTCGCGGAAGCGCGCGCTGCCGCCCAGCACCAGGTAGCCGCCCTTGTCCAGGCCGCTCATGTCGGTGAACTTGGCAGACCGGTCGGAAACCGTGCCGACGCCTGCATCGACGCTGCCGCTGCTGCCCTTTTCGAAGGGGCAGGCACTGCACTTCCAGGCCGAGGTGTCGACCGCGGCCGCCAGGCTGGCCGACGCCGTGGCCAGTGCACCGAGCGCGCTGAAGATGAGCAGGGGCTTGGGTGTTTTCATGATGGGTTCCGTGTTTCGGTGGGGTTGCCGGGCGGGCCCGCCACGCGGCGGGCCGGGCCGGTCAGCGCATCAGCTTGGCGCCCGCGGGATGGTTGGAGCCGTGCACCTGCACGTGGCAATTGGTGCAACTGCCGGCGATCAGGAAGCCGGTGCCGCCGTCCGTGCCGCCGGGCAGCGCCGCACCCGTGCGCGCCACCGACGGGTGGCCGGCCGTGGTGTGGCACTGCTGGCACAGCAGCGGCGGGCTCTTCGTCAGCAGGGCCGCGCGCACAGAGCCGTGCGGCGTGTGGCAGGAAGCGCAGTCTTCGGCCACCGGCGCGTGTTCCCACAGCAGCGGCCCGCGCTTTTCGGCGTGGCAGCTGTAGCAAGTCTGGTTGAGCGTGGCCTTCACGAGCATCGCCGGTGCGCTGGAACCGTGGGGTGCATGGCAGTCGCTGCAGGCCATCTTGCCCTGGCGCACGGGGTGGGAAGAGGCCTTCTGGAAGTCGGCCAACGTTCGCTTGTGGCAGCTCTGGCAGACCAGCGCTTCGGTGGCCTTGGCCAGCACACGGTCGGCTTCCTGGTGGATCTGGTGGCAGTCGGTGCAGGCCAGGTTGGCACGCTCGTGGGCGCTGGCGTGCCAGGCGGTGCGCGTCGTGCCTTCGTGGCAGGTCAGGCAGACCTGGTTGCGCTCTTCCAGGTTGTTCTTGCCGTCGGCCTTGAAGTTGTTGATGGCCGCGCCCTTCTTGTTGCGTGCGTGCAGCGCACCGGGGCCGTGGCAGGCCTCGCACTGCAGGCCGCCGTCACCGAAGGGCGCGCGCTTGTCGCCGCGGTGCGCGTGCTTGGTCTTGAACAGCGCCTTGGCCTTGTACTTGCCTTCATCCTCGTCGTGGCAGCCCAGGCAGGTGTCGGCACCTTCTTCGCTGTATTCGGTCGCCGCGGGCAGCGGCTTGCCTTGTGCCGATGCCGTGAGTTGCCATGACAACCCGGTGAGCAACAGCAGCACGAGCAGGAGGGGGCGGGTGATCTTCATCGGTTTGGGCCTGTAAGTCGGTCTGTGCGCTGGATGCGGGTCAGGACTTGCCGGCGGGCGGTGTCTCTGGCCTGGGTTTCGCCTTGGTCTTGGGCTGTGCCTTCTGCACCGCGACGATGCGCCCCTTGAGTGCCGCATAGGCCTCCAGGGACAGCACCTTGTCGGCGGCCAGCTTGGCCTTGCTGGGGTAGGGGCGCGCCGCAATGATGCGCTCGGCCTCGGCGTCGCCGATGCCGGGCAAGGTCTTGAGTTCGGCGCGGCTGGCGCTGTTGATGTCGACCAGCTTGAGCTTCGCCGCCGGCGTGGCCTTGGCCGGGGTCTTGTTGGCGCCTTGCGGTTGCTGGGCGACAGCGCAGGGGCTGCCGCCCAGCAACAGCACGGTGATGATCAGTGCGAGGGGAAGACGATGGCTGGACATGCGGTGCTGACCTTCCTGGAATGAAAAACCCGGGGGCCGAGCCCCCGGGTTGTATTGTGGGTAGAGGCAAGGCCGGTTCTTCACCTTGCCCCCTGGAACCACTCGCCTACTTGTGGACCTTGGCCGTATCGAAGTCGCGGCCCGGACCGTGGCAGACAGCGCAGGCCTCGCCACCGCTGGCCTGTGCCGCAGCCCGTGTTCCCAGCACCACGCCACCGTTCAGCGTGATGTGCGCCTTGGCCGCAGTGTTGTCGTGGCAGCTGGCGCAGGCGCCGGCAAGCGGCGTCGTCACGGTGTCGGTCGGGCTGGCACTGTTCAACGAAGCCTTGGCCATCGCCGGCGTTGCCGTACCACCTGCAATACCGGCAGCGTAGGCGGCATCGATCGACTCGAACGTTGTCGCGAGCGTGTTGGCCGGCACGTAGTTGTAGGTCTTCTGCTCCGCAGTGGCCGCCGTCACGTGGCAGGTCTCGCAGTTGTTCAGCTTGCCCGGGAAGTCCATGCGGCGGAAGTCGAGCAACTGGATGACGCCACTGCTGGAACGGTCACGTGCGTCCTGGAACGGTGTGACGCGGTCGCGGCCGGCGTGGATGCCGTGGATCATTTCCTTGAAGTTGTTCGTCGTCACCGGGAACTTCAGTGCGGCGTTGGGCAGCGTCTTGTCGAAGCCCCAGTCGGTGATGATCTTCGTGGCTGCCTTGTCGAAGGTCCAGGTGTTCAGCAGGCTGTCCGGGATACCACGGCCGCTGGTGGCCAGGCCAGGCACGTGGCAGACCACGCAGACCTGGGTTTCCTTGACGCGGTTGCCGCCGTGACCTTCGAACCACTCGTGGCAGTTCGCGCACTTCTCGTCGTCGACCACCGTGCGGCGGACCACGTCACCGGTCACCGACTTGACCACCGAGATGGCATGCCGGGCGATCGCTGCCGTCGGCGTGGCCGGGGCGGTGATCTGGGTGAAGTAGCCCTGCAGTGCCACGGCACGCAGCTTGGCGCCGACCGGGAAGGTCCATGCACCGGCACCCTTGACGGTGGCGATGTAGTAGCCCGCGGTGCTGGACGCGGCGAGTGTGCCGTTGGCAGCGTTGTTGGTGCTCAGCAACTGCGCGATAGAGACGCTACGCGGTTGTGCAGACGGACGACCGAGGTTGTTGTAGTCCACCGGGGCGGCAATGCCGTCCTGGGGCAGGGCGTAGGCCAGCAGGAAGCTCGGGCTGCCCGTGAAGCCGGCCAGCGGCGCCGTCACGCTCGGAGCCGCGGCTGCCAACGTGACCAGTTCATCCGTGGTCGAGGGGTAGACACGCTTCTTGATGCCGAACTCGATGATCAGGTCGTTGCTCGCGTTGACCGTGGCCGTCTTGATGTCGTAGGTGAACGTCGCCAGACCGTCCGCGATGACCGGATTGTTGGGCGTGATGTTCTCCATCTGGTGGTCGATCTTGTTGTACTCGGGCGTATGGCAGAGCACGCAGCGCGAGTCGTCGGACTGGGCGCGGCCGATGTGGCCGGTCGTCGCCACCACGGAACCCACGGCCGTTGCCGCGGCCTTGTCGGCCAGCGTCGAGCCACCGCCGGTTTCCCAGTCGATGCCGTCGTGGCAGGCGCCGCAAGCCTGGCGGCTGGGCAGGTTGATGTGGTTGGTGGCGTTGGTCGCCGCGGCGCCGGCGTGGCAGGTCGTGCACATGCGCTGACCGCCGCCCAGCTTCGAGAAGCCCTTGTTGTTGAACGCGATGCCGGCGTAGTGGTAGTTGTCCTTGACCAGCGCCGTGCCGTTGTGGATCTTGTGGATCAGCGTGGTGAAGTTGCCCGACACCTCGCCGTCGGCCACATAGGTCTGCGGCGAATAGCTGTAGCTGGTGATGCCGGTGGCGGCATTGACGGTCTTGGTCTCCGTCAGCGCCGGGAAGGCACCCGCGACCGACACCGCCTGGGCGCGACCGAAGGCGCGCTGGTCGGTGTGGCAGGTGACGCAGTACTTCACCTCGACGCGTGCACCGCCGCCGTGGAAGGCGAGCTTCTCGTGGCAGACGTTGCAGGTGGAGATGTCGACGTCTTCACGCGTCAGGGCGGACGCCGGGATGGCCGCACCCGTGGACGGAGTGAAGTCGTAGGTCACGTTCACCGGGTTGACCAGGTTCACGGCCGGGGTGAGCGTGGCGCCTGTCGGTGTGTTGGTGCCCGTGCCGGGAGCGGCACCCGCGATCTGGATCACCAGGCGATGCGGCAGGGTCGGGGCGAAGCTGACGTCACCCAGGTCTGCCTTGCGGTTGTTCCCGGTGTAGGTGAAGCTGTCGACCTTGGCCTGTACAGCCGGGATGTCACGCTGGAAGGTGTACTTGTAGGCGCCGGGCGTACCGGCGATGGCTTCCAGCGTACCGGTGTTGTCGGTACCTGGCGTGCTTGCCGCTGTCATGCCGGCGTTCGTCACCATGTAGCTCACCCAGTGGCTGGGCTTGGCATCGGTGCGCGGCATCAGCTTGGCGACGGAGAACGCGAAGTTGCGGTACTGGCCCGACGACTTCAGCCCCTCGACGCCGAGCACCGGGTTGCCGAGTGCGTCGGTCATGGTGAACTCGACCACCGTCGGGCTGGCCAGGGTGACCTTGGTGACCGCGGCCTTGAAGTTGGCCGCCTCCCACGCTTCGGGTGTGATGGTGGCCAGATTGACCGCCGATGTGGCGGTGCCTGCGGGGCCCGCAGGACCTGCTGGACCGGCAGGGCCGGCAGGCCCTGCTGTGCCGGGGGTTCCGGCGGGTCCGGCGGGGCCGGTGTCGCCATCTCCGCAGCCGGACAGTGTTACGGCCAGAAGGCCGGCAGCAGCCAGCGCGAGCCAGCTGCGATTCTTGGTGATGCCCATCAATAGCCTCCTCGGGGAAAGTGCCCAGTGATTCCAGCATCGAGGTGGGGCGTCTTGTTGATTGGCGCCAGGCCCCGGTACGTCGAAATCGACCGTTGGGCGGATGCAGTCACCAGTTCCCCGGGAGTCACAGCCGCCAACGTGCGAACGAGTTTAGGAGTGCAACCCCGCGAAAACTTGACTTAAGTCAGGCTTAAGGCGGCTCACCGTTGAACTGCAACGCTGGGGTTCAGGGGTGTGGCAACTTCGCCGCAGCTATGTGCGCCGCCGAACAGACAGTTGCAGCCTAGGGAGCAGTGCGCGCAATGAAATGCGCCCGGTGGTCGCCTCTTGGAGCGGACACCGGGCGCGCAGGGCCCCCGAGCAGGGCCGGGGCTTCGAACTCTTACTTGGAGGCGAGGATGAAGGCGATCACGGCCTGCAACTCGGCATCGGTGCCGGGCGCTTTCTCGTGGTCTTCCTTGCCGCCCGTCTTCAGGGTGTTGAGCATCGTCGCCGCGCCCTTGGCATCACCCTTGTACTTCTCGGCCAGCGACGCGAAGGACGGGCCCTTCTTGGTCGTCTTTTCCGTGTGGCACTTGCTGCACTTGTTGGCCTTGATGTAGTCCTCTGCCGGGCCCGCATAGGCGGCGCCGCCAAGGGCAAACACGGCGGCAGAGGCCAGGATAGAGACGCTCATTCTCATCTTCAACTCTCCATGACGATGTTGGGGTGCCGTTGCGCCGGCACCGGGATTACTTGGAAGTCAGCACGACCTGGACGAGTGCCTTGATGTCGGCGTCGCTGGCGACGACCTTCTTGTGATCTTCCTCGTCACCGACCTTGCCGCCGTTCTTCAGTTCCTTGAAGAGCTTGTCGGCTGCGTCGGCCTTGCCCTGGTACTTGGTGGCGATGGTCTTCCAGGCCGGGCCCTTCTTCGTGTCCTTGTCGGTATGGCACTTGTTGCACTTCTCCTTGGCGGCCAAGTCTTCACCGGGGCCGGCGATCGCAGGGCCGGCAAGGGCAACGGTGGCAAAGGCGGCGGCGATGGCAAGGGTCAGTTTCATTCAGGTGCTCCATGTGCGTCTGGCGGAAAGGTCCGTACCTCTATGAACTGTTTCCCTATCGACTCGGTTGACCGTAGGGGCCCAGCACAGGCCGGATTCTGCCGGCCGGCAGGGCGCTTTTGCTCGGGCCCGACCTGAACTTTGACTTCGGTCAAATGCGGCGGTGTATGGCCAGGTGCCGCGGCGTCCACGAAGGGGCCACCCGGCGCACGAAGTTCGAGCGTGCGACGTGGTAGCTGGGATCGAAGCCGTAGAAGTTGCGCCGCATGCGGGCCAGTTCCTCTTCGCGGTAGGTGGCCAGCGGCTTGACGGCCTCGTCGTGCAGGCGCCGGGCGTGCTTGGCCTGCAGGCTCCCCGGCAGGTCGGCGCTGGCGGCCAGCGACGCGGCACGCAAAAGCACCTGGGCCCGGAAAGCGGGCGCACTGTCGCCGAAGACGTCGTCCAGCAGCCCCAGCGCACGCGCCTGGCGCGCCGACAAGGGCAAGCGGCGGCCCATCACGTCAGCCGCGCTCGGCGGGCCGGGGCGGCGCGGCAGCAGGTAGGTCCAGTACTCCGAGCCGTAGAGGTTGCCCATGTTCTTGTAGTGCGGGTTGAGCACCACGCCGGGCCGGGCCCACACCCTGTCGGCCGCCAGCGCCATGAAGACGCCGCCGGCGCCCGCGCTGCCCTGCATGGCCGCGATGACGAGGCAGCCGGTGGCCTCGATGAGCGTCTGCGTGACGTCGTCGATGGCGTTGATGTTGCGCCACGACTCGTCGGCCGGGCTGTCCGCGGCCTCGATGACGTTGAGGTGGATGCCGTTGCACCAGAAGTCGGTGCCGCCGAAGAGCACCAGCACGCGCGGCGGCCGCGTCAGCACCCGGCACAGCGCCTCGCGCAGGCGCATGCACTGCGCCGTGCTGACCGCGCCGTTGTAGAAGTCGAAGTGCAGCGCGCCGACGCCGTCGCACGGGGTCTCGTAGCGGATGTCGGGGTCGGACCCGTCGTCGAGCGCGCCCGGCCACGCGGGCAGCGCGGCGATCTCGGCCGGGAAGGCCAGGGTCGTGGGCAGCTTGAAGGGGTGGGGGCCGTCGGGGCGCCGCACGTGGCCCAGGGCGACGAGGCCGTCGGTGGTCGCACGCAGCACCGCCTCGTGGCGGCGGCCGACGACCTGTCCCGGTGTGTAGCTCGCGCTGGCAGGCCGTGGCGCCGAGCGTGCATCGAAGAGCTGGCAAGGCTGGCCGAAGAGTGCGTCGCTGACGCCGGGCGCACCGTCGGCCGCGCGGATCTTGCGCAGCACCGTGGCCGTGTCGTCGTGCTGCCAGTCGATGGCACGGTCGGCCTGCGTCATCAGCGGCCGCCAGCGGCCGCGTGCCACGCCTGCAGCGGCAGCCTGCGCAGGGGGCGCACCGGTGGCGGTGAAGTGCTGCACGGCCCGCACGACGGCGCGCGCGGCGGCCGCGGTGACCTCGTGGCGGTAGAGGCTGGACTTGCTGGCCTCGCGCATGGGGAAGGTTTCGCCGGCCCACACCGGGCCGGCGTCCATCTCGGCTTCGGCCTGCAGCACGGTGACGCCCCACTCGGGCGCGGCCTCGGCCACGGCCCAGTCCAGCGCCGAGGGGCCCCGGTCGCCGACGATGCCGGGGTGCACCACGAGGCACGGGGTGTGGCGCCACAGGGCTTGCGGGATGGCGCGCGTCAGGTAGGGCGCGACCACCAAGGTCGGCTGCCACAGCGCAACGGCCTCGAGGCTTACCGCATCCGAGATGTCGAACTCGACGGCGACCTCGTGGCCCAGCGCGGTCAGCTCGAGGTAGAGCCGCTGCGCCAGACCGTTGAAGCTGCGCGTCAGGAAGAGGATGCGCACGGGGCGCCCGGGCGCCGTCAGGGTTTCAGCGTACCCAGGATCTCCGGGTCGGGCTCGTCGTCCGCCAGCACGGCGTGGCAGCTCTTGCAGCCGCCGCCCACGCGTGTGCCGTCCTCGGCCTTGTGCTTCTTGTCGTGGCAGCGCAGGCAGCCCGGCGAGTCGTCGGTGTGGCCCAGGTGGTTGGTGTAGGTGCCCCAGGTGACCTTCATCTTCGGGAACACGTTCCACGAGTAGATGTCGCCGAGTGCCGCGGCGGCGGCCTTGATCTCGACCGCCTTGCTGGCGGCCAGTTCGGCGTACGTGGTCTTGTAGAAGCCGTCGATCTGGCGTGCGATGCCCTCGCGGGCCTCTTCCTTCGACGCGTACTGGCCTTCCTTCAGCACACGCATGCCTTCACGCTTGATGAAGGGCAGTGTCTTGTCGATGCGGCCATCTTCCATCGCGCTGTTGATTTCCTTGTGCGCCGGCTGGAAGGTGTGCGAAGGCCGGTTATGGCAGTCGACGCAGTCCATCGTGCGCCATTCCACCGGGCCTTCGGGCTTGGCGTCGGTCTTGTAGAGCTTGACCTTGCCGTCGGGCGTGGTCGATTCGATGTCGTAGATGTTCTCGCGCTTGGGGTCGCTGAGGTAGCGGATCTTCACGCCGCGGTCGACGTGCCAGTGGATGCCGGTGGACGTGACGCCCTGCTGGCCGCCGACCTTCATGAGCAGCACCGTCTTGGTCTCGGAATTGGTTTCGTCCTCGGCATAACGCGTCTCGACCTTCAGCTTGTCGCCCACGTGCTTGGTCGGCCAGTGGCACTGCTCGCAGGTTTCGCGCGCCGGCCGCAGGCTGTGCACCGGCGAGGCGATGGGCGTGGGGTAGAGGTTGAAGGCCACCGAGACCATCTGCCACGAACCCGAGATCTTCGACTTCACGAACCAGTCGGCACCGGCGCCGATGTGGCAGTCGGCGCAGGTCAGCCTGCTGTGGGGCGAACGCAGGAAAGCGGTGTGTTCGGGTTCCATCACCGTGTGGCACACCGTGCCGCAGAAGGCCACGGTTTCCATCTCGTGCACGCCCTTGTAGGTGGCGCCGGCCAGCAGCACGAAGCTGATCAGGCCGACGACGATGCTGGTCAGCACGATGCCGCGCGTGCGGTCGTTGTTCAGGTCGATGATGGGCAGCGGAGGGCCTTCGGGGCCATGCTGGGCCATCGCCTTTGCATGCTGCTTGCGCTTGAGCCAGGCGCCGATGGGGATCAGCACCAGGCCGAGCGCGAAGCCCATCGGCAGCAGCATGAAGGTCAGGATGCCGAGGTAGGCGCCGCCTTCGAAACCCGTCATCTGCAGGCCGATCAGCAAACCGATCATGACCAGGCAAGACAGGGCGATGATGACGCCCATGAGGCTGAGCCAGTGGCCCATGATGGCCGAGACGAAGTGACGAACCATCTTTAAGGCTCCATTCCTGGGCCGCAGCCCGACGTGAGATTGGTCAAGTGTCGCATCAGTGCAGGCTGCCCAGCAGACTGGCGAAGATGAACAACGCGAGCGCGACGCCGAGAGCCACGGCAATGAAGCCGAAGACATAGGCGCGCCGCAGGGCTTGGACCGTGGGCGGGGGCACCAGATACTTGTCGAGCTTGCCCTCCGCCACCAGGCGTTCGTATTCCAGCGGCCGTTCGTCCTTGAAGCGTTCCAGCGGCATGCAGCCGACGAAGATCACCGGGTCGAGCGGGAAGGCCTCGGGCCGCAGGTGCGTGTGGAAGAAGTGGAACAGAAAGATGAAGCCCGTGGCCAGCAGCGCTTCGTCGCCGTGGATCACGTAGGCCGCGTTGAGCCCCCAGCCCGGCAGGATCATGGTCGCCTGCGTCGGGAACCAGAGCACCAGGCCCGAGATGCCGATGATGGCCACGCCCCAGAAGACCGCCAGGTAGTCGAACTTCTCCCAGTAGGTGAAGCGGTCGAACTTCGGCCGCGGCCCCAGGTAGAAGAAGTACTTCATCATGCCGATGAAGTCGAACAGGTCCTTGGGCTGCGGCACCATCGAACGCGGGCCCCAGAAGTAGCCACGCTCGTTCTTGAAGAACATGCCGTGCACCAGCATGCCCAGGTGCCAGATGAAGTAGCCGAAGGTGACGGCGCCTGCCACGCGGTGCAGGTAGCCGGCCACTTCCGGCCCACCCAGCAGGGCCATCAGGGTCGGTGACCAGGTCGTGTGGGCGAAGTGCAGCGGCAGGCCGGTGGCGGCCAGCACCAGGAAGCTCAGCACGATGGTGATGTGCACGCCCATCTGCATGCTGCTGAAGCGGCGCACGTAGGGGCCGTCGCTGTGGTGGCCGAACTTGAACTCGCCGCGCAGCTTGCCCACCAGGGCGCGCTGCATCCACAGCAGGCCATGCAGACCGAAGAAGCCGAACACACCGATGAGCAGGCCTGTCATGGCGAGGTACAGCCAGTGCAGGTAGAGATTGCGGCTGGGGTCGGACGGGTTGGCGTGCGGGTCGTAGGTCAGGAAGGACGCATTGACACCCTGGTGGCAGGCGCCGCAGGTCTTGGCCAGGTTGTCGGGGTGGATGCTGGAGCGCGGATCGGACTTGGGCAGGTTGGCGTGCGGCGTGTGGCAGGCGGCGCAGGCCGCTGCCTTGCTGTGCCCCAATGACGTCGCCTTGCCGTGGAAGCCGTCCCTGAAGGTGGCAGTGATCTTCTCGTGGCAGTTGCCGCAGCCGTCGGACATCGCGTGCCGGCTGTCTGCGGTGTCGGGCCGCTTGACGGCGTGCGACTCGTGGCAGGTCGAACACACCGGCCCCTTCTTGTCGCCGGCCAGGGCGGTGCCGTGTGCGCTGTCCTTCCACTCGGCCAGGATGGCGGTGTGGCAGCTGCCGCAGGTGTCGGGGATGTTGGCGCGGCTGGTCTTGGCCTTGGCTTCGGCCTTCTCGCGGATGTCGTGCTTGCCGTGGCAGCTGGAGCAGGAAGGTGCAGCCGCTGTCAGGCCGGCCTTGAGCAAAGCGCGCGCGTGCACGCTGCCCTCGTAGTTGACCATCATGTCTTCGTGGCAGCCGCCGCAGGTCTTGATCTGGTTGATCGGCGACAGGTTCGACGCCGGGTCACCTTCCTTGCGCACCTTGTGCAGGCTGTCGTGGCAGCCCATGCAGTCCTTGATGGCCCTTTCGCCCTGGGCGCGCCGACCGTGGATGCTGGCCGCGATCTCCTTGAACGCGTCGGCGTGGCAGTCCTGGCAGACCTGGGGCGACACCGGGCCCAAGGGCTCGGGCGTGTGCTTGACGGTGAGTGCGCTGGTATGGCACTCGGCGCAGTCGAGCTTGCGGTGGGCAGAGCGCTGGAACTCGTCGCCCAGTGCCTCCAGCGTCTTGCCGGCTTCGGTCTTGAGCTTGGGGTCGTCGTGGCACTTCAGGCAGGCCGCCTTGGTGGCGGGCTTGGCGACTTCAGGCTTGCCGTCCTGCGCCCAGGCAGCGCCGGGCAGGCTGGTCAGTAGCGCCAGGCCCAGCCCCAGCAGCACCTGCCGTGCGATGGCGATGGTCCGCGCGCCGATCCCATTTGTTTGCATGGCCCTCATGGCTGTTCTCCACAGCTCACACAGACTGCCGGCGCACCCTCGCGCGCGAAGAGCAGGTTGCTGCTGCGCGCCGATTCTGTCCGAGCGCCTCGCGCACGAATTGACATCGGACAAGGTTGCACGATCGGGTGCCCACGGAGACGCGGGGTTTGCGGCACCGTGCGCACGAACGCTTGCCGGCACAAGGCCGCCGCCGTGGCCGAAGCGTCGGCTCAGCAGATGCGAGGCAACTGGTCGCCGGCGAGCCAGTCGACGATGCGGCGTCCGCCGAAGCGGGTGCGCATCTGCACGAAGTGGTGCGTGTCTTCGATGACCTCGCCGATCAGCGATGCCTGGCTGCCCAGCGGATGCGCCCGCATCGTGGCCAGCAGCGTTTGCGCCTGCTCCGCGGGCACGATGGCGACGAGCTTGCCTTCGTTGGCCACGTAGAGCGGGTCGAGGCCGAGGAACTCGCAGGCCGCCTCGACCTGCGGCAGCACGGGTATCGCGGCTTCGTCGAGCAGCATGCCCACGCCCGACTGCGTGGCGATCTCGTTGAGCGTGGTGGCCAGGCCGCCGCGTGTGGGGTCGCGCAGCACACGCACTTCCGGCACGGCGGCGACCATCACGGCCACCAGGCCGTGCAGGGCCGCCGTGTCGCTGACGAGGTCGGTGCCGAAGCTGAGGTTCTCGCGCAGCGACATCACCGCCATGCCGTGGTCGCCGATGCTGCCGCTGACGATGATGCGGTCGCCCGGCCGCGCCTGGTCGCCCGAGATGTGCAGCCCAGGCGGCACCACGCCGACGCCGGTGGTGGTGATGAAGACGCCGTCGCCCTTGCCCTGTTCCACCACCTTGGTGTCGCCGGTGACGATGGGCACACCGGCCTGGCGTGCCGCCGCGGCCATGCTCAGCACGATGCGTTGCAGGTCGGCCAGCGGGAAACCTTCCTCGAGGATGAAACCGGCGGCGAGATACAGCGGCACGGCGCCCGACATGGCGACGTCGTTGAGTGTGCCGTGCACCGACAGGCAGCCGATGTCGCCGCCGGGGAAGAACAGCGGGCTGACGACGTGGCAGTCGGTCGACATCACGATGCGCCCCGCGGGCTGCGGCAGCAGCGCCTGGTCGTTGCGCTGAGCCAGCCACTCGTTGTCGAAAGCACGCTGGAAGAGCTGCTCGACCAGCTGCGCCATGGCGCGGCCGCCGCCGCCGTGCGAGAGGTCGACACGGCCATGCTTGACGTCGATGGGGCGGACGTAGTCGGCGCGGATGCTCATGGCGAGGCGGTGGCGGTGGAGGGCGCGCCGACGACGGCGATGTCCTTGAAGCGGCCGTAGCTGTAGTACGCGGCGCAGGCGCCTTCGGACGACACCATGCAGCTGCCGATGGGGTTCTCGGGCGTGCAGACGGTGCCGAAGACCTTGCAGTCGCGCGGATGTTTCACGCCGCGCAGGATGGCGCCGCATTCGCAGGCCTTGTTGTCGGCGACCGTTGCGGTCTTCAGCCCGTAGCGACGCTCGGCGTCGAAGTTGGCATAGGCCTCGCGGATGCGCAGCGCGCTGTAGGGCACCTCGCCCAGGCCGCGCCACTCGAAGCTGCGGCGCAGTTCGAAGACCTCGCTCACCAGCGCCTGCGCCTTGCCGTTGCCTTCGCGCGTGACGGCGCGGCTGAACTCGTTCTCGACCTCGGCGCGGCCTTCGTTGAGCTGGCGCACCAGCATCAATATCGCCTGCATCACGTCCAGCGGCTCGAAGCCGGCGATGACCACCGGCTTCCGGTATTCCTCGGCAAAGAACTCGTAGGGCTGGCTGCCGATGACGGTGGAGACATGCGCCGGCCCGATGAAGCCGTCCAGCGGCAGCGTGCCGAGCTGCCGCACCTCGGGTGATTCGAGGATGTTGGTGATGGCCGCAGGCGTGAGCACGTGGTTGCACAGCACGCTGAAGTTCGTCAGGCCCTGGCTTGCCGCGGCCTTGATGACCAGCGCCGTGGGCGGCGTCGTGGTCTCGAAGCCGATGGCGAAGAAGACGACCTCGCGCGACGGGTTCTCGGCTGCGATCTTCAGTGCGTCGGCCGGCGAATAGACCATGCGCACGTCGCCGCCATGGGCCTTGGCCTTCAGCAGCGACAGGTTGTTCGACGCCGGCACACGCAGGCAGTCGCCGTAGGTGCAGAGGATGACGCCGCGGTCCAGCGCCAGGCGGATGGCGAGGTCGACACGGCCTATGGGCAGCACGCACACCGGGCAGCCGGGGCCATGGATCATGCGCACCGCCGGCGGCAGCAGGTCGCCGATGCCGTAGCGCGAGATGGCGTGCGTGTGGCCGCCGCAGAATTCCATCAGGTTGTAGCTGCGGCCGGTGCCGGCCGTCTCGGCGCCGATCTGCGTGGCGATGCGCTGCGCCAGCGCGCCGTCGCGGAATTCGTCGATGTATTTCACGCGGCAGGCTCGGTGGCGGCAGGCGCGGTGGGCTCGCCGGCCGAGGCAAACAGTGCCAGCGTGCGCGCAGCCTCGATGGGGTCGAGGCGCGACAGCGCATAACCGACGTGCAGGATGACGTAGTCGCCTGGCACCACGCCGTCGAGCAGCGCCAGCGAGATCTGCTTGCGGATGCCGCCCAGGTCGACGATGGCGTCGCATTCACCCACCAGTTCCACCACCCGCACGGGCAAGGCCAGGCACATCGTTCACGCTCCCGGGTTCGTCGTCTGCTGAAGTTGTAGCCGAAGTTGCAGCGTTTGTAGCTGCTGCAGCGCCACCCAGGCTTGTCCCAAGGCAAGGCCACCGTCGTTCGGCGGTGCCTGCCGTGCCTGCAACACGTCAAGGCCGACGGCCGCAAGACGCGGCACCAGCAGTTCGGCGAGCAGCGCGTTGAGGAAACAGCCGCCGCCCAGGGCGATGCGTCGCAGCCCCGTGCGCTCGGCGGCCTGACCCGCCCAGCGCGCCAGGCCGTCGGCCAGGGCGTGGTGGAAGAGCGCGGCACCGCTCGCTGCATGCGCTTCGTCGGCCAGGCGTTCGAGCAGCGGGGTGGGGTCCAGCACGCCATCGCCCGCCAGCAGCACCAGCCCGTCGCCGGCGCCCGCGGGCAGCGTCGTACGGCTGGCCAGGGCCTCCAGCCGCATCGGTGCCTGGCCCTCGAACTGGCTGGTCTCGGCCACGCCCAGCAGCGCCGCAGCGGCGTCGAACCAGCGGCCGGCGCTGGTGGTGGGCGGGCAGCGCAGGCCGCGGTCCAGCATCTGACGCACCGCCGCGGCGGCGGGGCGGTGGCCATAGCGCCGCTCGATCTCGTCGCCGCGCCCCAGGCGGTGCAACAGCGCGGCCGCGACACGCCAGGGTTCACGTGCCGCGGCATCACCCCCGGGCAGCAGCAGGGGCGCGAGGTGGCCCAGGCGTTCGAAACCGGCCGCGTCGACCCGCAGCAGCTCGCCGCCCCAGGCGCCGTCGTCGCTGCCCAGGCCCACGCCGTCGAGCGCCAGGCCCAGCAGCGCGCCGGTCACGCCGTGTTCCGCGGCCACGGCAGCGATGTGCGCGTGGTGGTGCTGCACCGCAAAGGCCGGCAGGCCGCGCGCGGCGGCCAGGGCCAGCGCGTGGCGGGTACTGAAGAAGTCGGGGTGCAGGTCGTGGGCGACGGCCTGCGGCTGCACGTCGAGCACGCCGCACAGGTGCTCGGTCATCTCGACCAGCGCCGCGCAGGTGGCGGCGTTGTCCAGGCTGCCGATGTGCGGCGACAGGAAGGCCTCGTCGCCGCGAGTGATGCACACCGTGTTCTTCAGCCAGCCGCCGGTGGCCAGCACGCTGGGCCCGCCCTGCGCCAGCCTGATGGGGCGCGGCGTCCAGCCGCGGGCGCGGCGGACGAACTGCGGGCTGCCGCCGGCGGTGGCACGCAGCAGGCTGTCGTCGCAACGCGCGACGATGTCGCGGTCGTGCAGCAGCCAGGCGTCGGCCATGCCCTGCAGCCGCGCCAGTGCCTCGGCGTTGTCCTTCACCAGCGGCTCGCCGCCGGGGTTGGCGCTCGTCATCACCAGCAGCAGGTCCTGCGCTGCGTCCAGCCATGCCGTGCCGGCCGGGCGGCCTGCCGCTTCGTGGAAGAGCAGGAACTGGATGGGCGTGCAGGGCAGCATGACGCCCAGGGTGTGCAGACCGGGGGCGATGCCGGGCAGTGTGTCGTTGCCGCCTTCAGGTCGGCGCAGCAGCACGATGGGGCGCTCTGGGGCACGCAGCAGCGCTTCTTCGCCGTCGTCCATCACGACCCACGCACGCGCCGACGCAGCGTTCGCGGCCATCACGGCAAAGGGCTTGGCTTCGCGGTGCTTGCGTTCACGCAGCAGCGCCACTGTGTCTGCGTTGCGCGCGTCGCAGGCGAGGTGGAAGCCGCCCAAGCCCTTGATGGCGACGACGCGCCCTGCGCGCAGCAAGGTCAAGGTGACGGCGATCGGGTCGGCATCCGCAGCGGTCAGCGGCTCGCCCTGCGCGTCGACCAGCGACAGCCGGGGGCCGCACACGGGGCAGGCATTGGGCTCGGCGTGGAAGCGCCGGTCGGCGGGCGACGTGTACTCGCGCTCGCAGGCTGGGCACAGCGCAAACACCGCCATGCTCGTCATCGCGCGGTCATAGGGCAGTCGGCGCGTCAACGTGTAGCGCGGGCCGCATTGTGTGCAGTTGATGAAGGCGTAGCGGTGGCGCCGGTCGGCAGGCTCGAAGAGCTCGGCCAGGCAGTCGTTGCAGGTGGCGGTGTCGGGCGGGATGCTGGTGGTGACGGGCGCGCTGCCGCCGGGGCTGGCCAGGATGTGGAAGCCTGCGGCATCGCCAGCCATGTCGAGCGTGGTCTGCACGTCGACCTGCACTGACTCGACACGCGCCAGCGGTGGTGCGTCGATGCGCAGGCGCTGCGCAAAGCGGGCCAGTGCGTCCGCGGGGCCCTGCACCTCGGTCAGCACACCTTCGGCGTCGTTGAGCACCCAGCCCTGCAGGCCTTCTTCCAGCGCGATGCGGTAGACGAAGGGCCGGAAGCCCACGCCCTGCACCGCGCCGCGCACGCGGATGGCGTGGCGCTGCGGCGGCGCGAACGTCGGCGCCCGCATCGGGTCGCCGCTCAGCTGCCCTGCAACCGAGCCAGCTGCGCTTCGAGCTCGGCGACGCGGCGTTGCAGCGTGTCGACCTCGCCCAACCGCTGCTGGCGTGCGGCGGCGGCGCCGCGTTCTATCCACGCCAGCCAGGCGTCCATGCCTTCGTCGCTGGTGGCAGAGACCTGCAGGATTTCGATGGCCGGGTTCACGCGCCGCGCGTTGGCCAGGCAGGCCTGCAGGTCGAAACGCAGGTGCGGCAGCAAGTCGACCTTGTTCAGCAGCATCAGAGACGCCGCGGCGAACATGTCGGGGTACTTCAGCGGCTTGTCCTCCCCCTCGGTGACCGACAGCACCACCACCTTGTGCGCTTCACCGAGGTCGAAGCCGGCCGGGCAGACGAGGTTGCCGACGTTTTCGATCATCAGCACCGAGTCCTCGGCCGGCGCCAGGCGGGACAGTGCCGTCTCGACCATCGCGGCATCCAGGTGGCAGCCCTTGCCGGTGTTGATCTGCAGCGCAGGCGCGCCGGTGGCGCGGATGCGGTCGGCATCGAAGCTGGTTTGCTGGTCACCTTCCACCACCGCCACCGGCAGCCTGCCCTGCAGCAGCTCGATGGTGCGCACCAGCAAAGTGGTCTTGCCCGAACCAGGGCTGGAGACGAGGTTGAGCGCGAACACGCCGCGGGCGGCCAGCGCAGCGCGGTTGCGTTGCGCATGGCCGTCGTTCTTGGCCAGGATGTCGCGTTCGATCTGCACCAGGCGCGTCTGCGACAGCCCCGGTGCGGCCACGCCCGCAGCGCCCAGTCCGTAATGCACCGCGCCGGG
Organism: Rubrivivax sp.; assembly: GCA_030653505.1. Classification (GTDB taxonomy): domain Bacteria; phylum Pseudomonadota; class Gammaproteobacteria; order Burkholderiales; family Burkholderiaceae_C; genus Rubrivivax. The sequence goes on along the minus strand of JAURZK010000089.1, from coordinate 27,997 downwards.
GTCGTCGGTGTGGGTGTTCCCGTGTCCGTCGCCGTGGAGGTGGTCGTGGTGATGGCCGTGTTCGCCGTCGTCGGTGTGGCCATGCACGTGCCCATGCTCGTGCTCCTGCCCATGCTCGTGCTCGTGCTCGTGCTCGTGCTCGTGCGGGTGACTGTGCGCCGGGCCACCGCCGTGCGTGTGCGGGTGCGGGTGCGTGTGCCCGTGGCCGTGCTCAGGGCCGTGTTCATGACCGCGCGCGTGGCTGTGCGTCGTGCCATCGGCATGGGTGTGCACCTGCGCGTCGGCGCCTTCGATGTGGGTCTCGCCGCTGCCGCAGCCGCAGGTCATGCACATGGGGTTCTCCAGTGGGTCCGGGGGGTCATTCGATCTCGATGTCCATCACGCGCATGCGGTCGCCGCCGGTGACCTGCAACTGAAAGCTCTGGCAGACGGGGCACGGATCGCCACGCCGCTGCATGACGACGGGTGCAGAGCACAGCATGCACCAGGCCGTGCCGTCGGTCTCGACGATCTCCAGCCGTGCGCCTTCGGCCACCGTTCCGCGCTGCACCACCTCGAAGGCAAATCGCATCGCGTCGACCTCCACCTGCGAGAGGCGGCCGATCTCCAGCCGCACCACGCTCACCTGGCGTGCGCCGTTGGCGCGCGCCGTCTCCTCCACGATCTCGCGCACGCTTTCGGCCAGGGACATTTCATGCATGGGTCACTTCGACACGGCAGCTCACGCAAGGGTCGAGCGAATTTATCAGGCGCTGGGCCAGCTGCCGAGCGGCATGGGTGTCGGCGGCGGGGGCGCCGACGAGGGCGGCAGCCAGCGTACCCTGCGGGTGAAAGTTCCACTCGGTGGGCGCGACGATGCGGTACAGGCGCACACGGTCACCGTCGAGCTGCACGTGGTGCACCAGCAGGCCACGCGCGTTGTCGGCCCAGCCTACGCCGCTGCCCGGCGCCAGGCTCAGCGCGCCCACACCGGGCTGCAGCCGTCCTTCCAGCAAGAGCGCCAGTTCGCGCAGTCGGGCCACGTGGCGTGCCAGCGCGCGCGACGGGGCGGGCAGTGCGGCGCTGCCGAGCAGCGGGTCGCCCTGCAGGCGCGCCAGAGCGCCGGTTTCGGCGGGATGGCCCTGCCAGTGCGGGCGGCGCGTGTAGGCCGGTTCGGCCGCAGCCGCTGCGGCCACCGAGGCCAGCCAGCCGGGGGTGGGGGTCGGAAGCAATGGCGGGGCCGGGCTGGGGTGCGCGCCCGCCGCGACGTCCACCGCGGACGCGGCCAACCCGTGCAGGTAGCGCGCGGCGGGCGCGGCTACGGCAGCGGCCCATGCGGCGACCGCCGGCCAGGTGGTCAACCGCAACCAGTCCTGCGCGCTGCAGCCGAAGACGGCGTGCGCGATGGTCCGGGCGGGTTCGCAGCTGCGGTCTGCGGTGGCGGCGCCAGTCCAGCGCCAGCGTTGCGCGGCGCGTGCCGCCGTCGTGGCCGCGGGCGACGGCGCTTCGTCCAGCCAGCGCGGCTGGTGCAGCAGGACTTGCCATGTGGTCTCACGCACCGTCTCTTCGGCCAGTGCCGCGCGGGCCCTTGCCAGTGCCGCGGCGTCGGGTGTCACGCCGGCCGCCGCGGCGCAGGCCAGGCGGCTGGCCGTCGCCTGCGAGCCCGCGCAGACCGAGAACAGCAGCGGCACGGCCGCCTGCACCTCGGCACTGCGCCGGCCCTGCAGCAGTCGCGATGCGACGTCAGGCCGCGTCGACGTGATGTCGACGGCGGCGACGCGACCGGCGCGCAGGTGCAGCGCGACCTGCAGTTCGCCTTCAAGGCTCACGCGGGCCCCGCGCGGCGCCGCCGAAGAGGAAGTCGCGTTTGCTGAGGGCCGGCTTGGCGGGTGCAGGTGGATCCTGCGGCGGCGCGTCGCTGCCGGGCCGGTGCGCGGCATCGAACAGTGCCGCCAGCGCAGCGACGGCGGTGTCGTGCGCGGCGGCGTGGTCGGCGAACTCGAACATCGGCGAAAACAGCGAGCAGGCCTGGTAGTCGCCCAGCTCGGCGTCGTGGCTGCCGATGAACTCGAACACACCGGCCGGGAAGACGTAATGCCGGCTCTCGCGTTCGCCGACGCGCTGCCAATGCTCGTGCATCCGCGGAAACAGCACCAGATTCATGAACCAGGGCGTGACGAGCACGCCCAGCCAGTGTTCGGACCAGGGGCGGAAGCCCAGGGCCTGCACACGCAGCGCCGGGTTGAGCATGGGCACACCGGCCATCTGATGCTGGCGGATGTGCTCGAAACGCGTCTGCAGCGCCGATGCGGGTGAGGGCAGCGGAGGGCGTGACGGGACCGCTGCCTCATTCATCGAGGACAAGGAAGTGCTGCTTCTCGCAAGAGCAGTTCGGGCAGGTCCAGTGCGGCGGCAGTTCGCTGAAGGGCGTGCCGGGCGGGATCTGCCAGACATCGTCGCCCAGCGCCGGGTCGTAGACCGTCCAGCAGATCTTGCACTCGAGCCGCGTGTGGGGCCCTATCGTCGACAGCCTGCTCGCGGGGTCGGGCGCGGTCATGGGCGCTCAGGCGGCCGCGGGGCTGACCGAGTCGCCCATCCACTGCACCAGGTCGGCCAGGCGGCCGTGGGTCTCCAGCAGGTCCTCGCGTGCGGCCAGCGCCACCGCGGGCATCGTGGCGACCTCGATGGTGTTGAGGATCAGCGTCTGCATGTTGTTGAAGTACTGCACGCGCCAGACGTTGCGCGCCGCCGTGCTGCTGATGCGGCAATTGCCGAAGCCGCGCGACAGCACCACCACCGAGCCGCCGTCGAGCAGGGCGTCGAGGTGCGCCGCGTCCTCGGGTGACAGCGGCAGCAGCGTCAGGTTGATGACGTGCGCCGGCGTCTCGGGGCCGCTGCGGTCCATCGCCTCCTGCAGTTCGTTGACGAGCGCGGGCACGTTCATCGCGCCCGGCGGCAGCGGCAGGCTGCGCAACTGCGGCGCCGCGCGCTCGGCCGCCAGCGCACCCACCACCGGCGGTATCGGCGCGGCGAGCAGGAAGTCGTGCATCAGCTGCGTGCCCTGGATGTGCTGCTGGCGCCAGACACCGGAGAACACCGTCTCCTGGACGCGGATCTCGTGCCCGGCCTCGACGATGGCGCTGACCTCGCCTTCGCCCAGGGTCTCGTTCAGCACGCGCAGCACGCCGGCGGGCAGGCTGGCGAGATCGAGCGCGGGCAGTTCACCGCCGGCGTCAAGCCAGGTCTGCATGTGGCCGAGGAAGGCGTCGAGCACGTCGCGTGCACCCAGCACGTCATTGGCGTCGGTGTCGGGCCCGGGTTCGGGCAGACGCGGCATCTCGAAGGTATTCATCTCGCGCGGCATGGGCATGTAGGCCACGGCGTCCGTGGGTTCGGGCATCAGGCTGCGCACGGGGATGGGGAAGGGCTGCATGGGCGGGCTCCAGGGCGGGAGGGCTCAGTGGCAGGCCGCTGCGCCGGACCCATCGGGTGCGTCGGCGGCCTTCACCGGTATGCCCACGGTGGGCGGGCGCGTGGGCGCGGCGGCCAGCAGGCGCAGCAGCTCGGCGGTGTAGACGTCCCAGTCGCGGATGCCGTCGACGGCCCCCAGGTACTGCCCATCGCGCAGCATCACGAAGGCCGGCCAGCGTGCAAAACCGTAGCGCGGCGCGATGGCGCGCGAAGCTGCTGGTGGCAGCAGGCCGACGCGGAAGCGCCGGCCGCCCGTGGCGTGCAGTTCGGGCACGATGACGGCCAGGTCCAGCGTTTCCTTGTAGCGCTCGGGGTCCTCGGCAAAGACCACCATCGCCGGGCCGGGCTGCTGCGCCCACGCGTCGAAGCTCTCGGCCGTCAGCACGGCCGCGCCCGTCTCGCGCACCAGCCGCGCCACGAGGGGGTGCAGATCGGGGGCGGGCGGATGAACCGGTGTCTCGTTCATTGCGCGATCTTCCCCGACGTGGTGGGCCGCAGGTGTTCGGGCAGTTCCGGGGTGCGCCCGACGAGATCGGCAAAGAAGGCGTCGACGTCGCTGCCACCGTCCAGCACGGCACCCAGCGCGGCGCGCCCGGCGCGGGCCTGCGTGGCCTCTTCGGCGCCCATCACCTGGCGGGCGCTGCCCAGGAAGGCCAGCACCCAGGTGCCGATGGGCTGCGCGCCCACCAGCGCCATGTCCAGGCGCTCACGCTGGCCGTCGGCCTCGCACCAGGCGTGATGCTCCTCGAGCGCCACCACCTGCAGCGGCATGCCGATGCACATCAGGTGGCGCCTGCGGTCTGGGCCGGATTGAGGAAGCGCGCGTCGCCGATGCGGCAGGCCGCGTCGGCCGACGGGCGCTCGCTTTCATAGGCCTGCAGGGCCAGCGCGCCAGGGCTCAGTGCCTCGGGGGCGCGTTCACGCGGCTGCGCCGGAATGCCCCAGGCCGCGAGCTCGGCCACCGCCAGCGCCACGGCCTCGTCGACGCGGGCCTTCACGCGCGGGCTCAGGCTGCCGCCCAGGTCGTCGAGCACGTCGGGCTGCACGCCGATGAGCGTGATCTTCTCGGGGAAACGGTCGCGCAGCCGCGCCAGCGACAGCAGTTCCTGGAAGGTCGCCTGGTGCAGGCTCATCATGGTGTCCGACCACACCGGCACCTCGGCGTCGCGGTAGACCTTCAGCGTGCCGGGCGCGAGCTTGAAGTCGATGGCGTCGAGCACCAGTACGCGCGGCGACGAGCAGACGAAGTCAAGCAGGTACATGCCCTGCGTGCCGCCGTCGACGAGTTGCACGTGCGCGGGGAACTCGAAACGCTGGTGCAGCGCCTCGACGCAGCGCACGCCAAAGCCCTCGTCGGCCCAGAGCAGGTTGCCGATGCCCAGCACCAGCACGGCGGGTTGCGTCACTTCTTGGCCACCCGCCAGCCGTTGATCATGGTGCTGACCACCGTTTCGTCGGTGAAGATGTCTTCCCGCACGGCCATGTACATGTGCACGATGGCGAAGATGATCAGGTACCACATCCCCAGGTGGTGCAGGGTGTGCACGTTCTGGCTGTAGCCCAGCAGGGGCAGCGCCCACGACGAGAACAGCGTGTAGGACCAGCTGCCCATGCCCGTGCCTTCGCCGTAGAGCGCGAAGCCGGTGATGATCATGAACACCGTGCCCAGCACGTACATGAAGAACATCGCCGTCATGGCCAGCGGGTTGTGCCCCTGGTAGGGCACCGACTCGCGGCGCATGAACAGGTAGTACTTGCCCTGATCGCCGAGCGCCGACCAGAACGGCCGGCTGAACATCCTGACCGGCATCGTGAAGATCTCGCGCGCGAACCGGTTGCCGATGAAGGCCCAGATCACACGCATGAGGAACATCACTGCGAACAGGTAGCCCGCTGCGAAGTGCACGAAGCGGATGTCGCCGAACAGGCCTCGGTCGCTGGTTTCGCCACCCACCGACGCCAGTGGCGCGCCGATCAGGTAGCCGGTGACGCACAGCGCCACCATGGCCAGCACCATGACCCAGTGCCAGATGCGCACCGGCGCTTCCCAGACGTAGACCGGAATGAACTTGCTGTGGTTGCCCATGAGGATCTCCCGGGGTTCAGCGCACCGTGACGCGCGTGATCTCTTCACCTTCAGGCGACATCACGTGCGTGGCGCAGGCCAGGCAGGGGTCGAAGCTGTGGATGGTGCGCAGGATCTCCAGCGGCTCGTCGGGCTTGGCCATCTGGGTGTTCATCAACGCGGCCTCGTAGGCGCCGATCTGGTTCTTGCTGTCGCGCGGGCTGGCGTTCCAGGTCGTGGGCACCACGCACTGGTAGTTGTCGATCTTGGTGTCCTTGATCTTGATCCAGTGGCCCAGGGCGCCGCGCGGCGCCTCGCAGTAACCGGCGCCTTGCGCGGTGGCCGGCCAGGTGCGCGGTTCCCAGCTGTCGATGTTGGCGGTGGCGAAGTTGCCGTTCTTCAGGTTGGCCATCAGCTTGTCGAAGAAGTAGCGCATCTTGTGCGCCGCCCACGAACATTCCAGGCCGCGGGCCGCGGTGCGGCCCAGGGTGCTGAACAGGGCTTCCAGCGGCACGTCGAGCTTCTTCAGCACCATGTCCACCGGCTCCTTGAACTCGGGCTTGCCCATCGCATAGCCCAGCACGTAACGCGCCAGCGGGCCGGTTTCCATCGGGTGGCCGCGCCAGCGCGGCGACTTCACCCAGGAGTACTTGGCGCTCTCGTCGATCTGGTCGATGGCGGTCTTGGTGCCCTTGGTGCCGGCGCCGAGCACGAAGCTCGGGTCGGTGACGCCGTCGAAGGGGTGCAGGCCCTTGGTGCCGTCGGCGTACTTGTACCAGCTGTGGTCGACGAATTCCTGGATCTGCTCGGGGTCCTTCAGGTCGACGGGCTGGATCTCGCCGAGCTTGCCGTTGATGATGGCGCCGCGCGGCATCAGCAGGCTGTTGTTGCTGTCGTCGTTGGCGATGTCGGGGAACTCGCCGTAGCACAGCAGGTTCTGGCTCGAGATGCCGCCGCCGATGGCGCCCCAGTCCTTGTAAAACGAGGCGATGGCCAGCAGGTCGGGGATGTAGACGTTGTCGATGAAGTTGATGGTGTCGTCGATGATCTTCGACACCATGTTCAGGCGTTCCATGTTGATGGCGCCGACGGCGCCCACGCCTTCGAGGTTGATCGAGCAGGGCACGCCGCCCACCAGCCAGTTCGGGTGCGGGTTCTTGCCGCCGAAGATGGTCTGGATCTTCACGATCTCCTTCTGGAAGTCGAGCGCTTCGAGGTAGTGCGCCACCGCCATCAGGTTGGCCTCGGCCGGCAGCTTGTAGGCCGGGTGGCCCCAGTAGCCGTTGCGGAAGGGCCCGAGCTGGCCGCTGTCGACGAACTTCTTCAGGCGGTTCTGCAGGTCGCGGAAGTAACCTGGCGACGACATCGGCCAGTTGCTGATGCTCTGCGCCAGTTCGCTCGTCTTCTTCGGGTCGGCACTCAGTGCGCTGACGACGTCGACCCAGTCCAGCGCGTGCAGGTGGTAGAAGTGCACCAGGTGGTCCTGCGCATACAGCGTGGCATGCATCAGGTTGCGGATGATGTTGGCGTTGTCGGGGATCTTGATCTTCAGCGCGTCTTCGACCGCCCGCACCGAAACGAGTGCGTGCACGCCGGTGCAGACGCCGCAGATGCGTTCGACGAAGGCCCAGGCGTCGCGCGGATCACGGCCCTTGAGGATCACTTCCAGCCCGCGCCACATCGTGCCGGTGCTGATGGCGTTGCGGATGACGTTCTTGTCGTCGAGGTTGACCTCGACACGCAGATGGCCTTCGATGCGGGTGATGGGGTCGACGATGACACGCTTGCCGCTGTTGTCGAGGCTGAAGCCTTGGGTTTCGATGACGGACATGATTCAGCTCTCCATCTTGTTGTCGGCCTGGGTCCTGCTGCGGTGGGACGCGCGCTGGATGGCGCTGACCGCGGCGTGCGCCACCAGCGCGGCGCCGGTGACCCCGGCGGCCACGAGCCCGACCTTGTCGGCGTTGGACTCGATGCCGAACTGCGTGATGTTGGTGAGCCGGTCGTAGAACGAGCCCTTGTCCCAGAAGCCGTCTTCGCTGCAGCCTATGCAGCCGTGGCCGCTGGCGATCGGGAAGCTCACGCCCTCGTTCCAGCGCGTGGTGCTGCAGGCGTTGTAGGTGGTCGGGCCCTTGCAGCCCATCTTGTAGAGGCAGTAGCCTTCCTTGGCGCCCTGATCGTCCCACTGCTCGACGAACTGGCCGGCGTCGAAGTGCGGCCGGCGGTAGCACTTGTCGTGGATGCGCTGGCTGTAGAACATCTTCGGCCGGCCCTGGCGGTCGAGCTCGGGGATCCGGCCGAACGTCGCGATGTAGGTGACGACGGCCGTCATCACCTCGGGGATGGGCGGGCAGCCCGGCACCTTGACGATGGGCTTGTCGGTGATGACCTTGTTGATCGGCACCGCGGTCGTCGGGTTGGGCTTAGCGGCCTGCACGCAGCCCCAGCTGGCGCACGAACCCCAGGCGATGACGGCCATCGCGTCCTTGGCCACGTGCTTGAGTTTTTCAGCGAAGGGGCGGCCGCCGGGCATGCAGTACATGCCGTCTTCACCCAGCGGCGGGTTGCCTTCCACGGCCAGGATGTAGTTGCCCTTGTATTCCTTCATCACCTGTTCGAGCGCGGCCTCGGCCTGGTGGCCGGCGGCGGCCATGATGGTGTCGTCGTAGTCGAGCGAGATCATCGACAGGATGACGTCCTTGGCCAGCGGGTGCGCGCTGCGGATGAAGGCTTCAGTGCAGCAGGTGCACTCCAGGCCGTGCAGCCACAGCACCGGGGTGCGCGGCTTGGTCTCGAGAGCATGCGCGATGCGCGGTGCGAAGGCCGGTGCGAGACCGAGCGACGCCGCCGTGAGGCTGCAGAACTTGAGGTAGCTGCGGCGGGTGATGCCCTGCCGGCGCATGACTTCGTAGAAGGTCTCGGTCATTTGGACGTCCTCGGTTTGTCTCGGGTGGCCCTGCGCATACCGGATGGACGGCACGTAGGCGACCCGACCGCGAGTCTCTGCTTCTGGCTCCCGAAACTTCTGATCCACGTCAAACGCGATGCGGCCTCCGTGCACGTCGGGGGGCACCCCGCCTTGCGCTGGCGCAGGACAGCACGGGCCTGCGCCTCTAGACTGTGGCCATGCCGTGGTTCGAGCGCCCCTTGCTGACCGTCGTCAGGCACGAATACGCCGCGGCGATGCGCTTTGCCGAGGACGACGCGTCGGAGCTCATGCCCGCGCCGCCGGCTGCGCCCTGCCAGCTCTACGTGCACGTGCCCTTCTGCGAGGTGCTGTGCCCCTTCTGCTCGTTCCACCGTGTGCGCTTCAATGCCGCGAAGACGCAGCGCTACTTCGATGCGCTGCGCCGCGAGATCAACGTCTACCACGACGCCGGTTTCCGCTTCCACGACGTCTACGTCGGCGGCGGCACGCCCACCGTCGATGTTGACCAGCTCATCGAGACCCTGGCGGCCGTGCGTGCGCGCTCGCCGGTGCGGTCGATCTCGGTCGAGACCAACCCCAACCACCTCCAGCCCGAACTGATGCAGCGCCTGCGCGACGCGGGCGTGACGCGCCTGTCCGTGGGCGTGCAGAGCTTCGACGACGGGCTGCTGTCCGGCATGGACAGGCTCGAGAAGTACGGCAACGCGGCACAGATCCGCCAGCGCCTGGCCGCGGCGCAGGGCATCTTCCCGACGCTCAACGTCGACATGATCTTCAACCTGCCGCGCCAGACGATGGCCATGCTCGAGCACGACCTGGACGAGGTGCTGGCGCTGGGTGTCGACCAGGTGTCCTTCTACCCGCTGATGACCGCACCCAGCGCGCGCCATGCCATGCAGAAGAGCATGGGCCTGGCCGACCCGCGCCTGCGCCATCCGATGTACGAGTGCATCCTGGGCCGCATGCTGCCCACCTACCGTGCGGCGTCGGCCTGGTGCTTCTCGCGCAACGAAGGCATGTTCGACGAGTACATCATCGAGCAGGACGACTACGTGGGCGTGGGCAGCGGCGCCTTCAGCTACGTCGGCGGCGCGATGACCTCGACGACCTTCTCGCTGCAGCACTACTGTCGCCGCATCGAGAGCGGTCACAACGGCGTCACGCAGCGCCGCAGCCTGTCGCTGAAGGAGCGCATGCGCTACGACTTCCTGGTGCGGCTCTTCGGTGGTGTGCTGGCCCGCGACTACATCGAACGCCGCTGGGGCAAGGCCTTCGTGCTGCGCATGGCCCCCGAACTGCTGGCCATGCGCCTGCTCGGCGCGACCCGCCACGACGCCGATGCGATTCGGCTGACGCGACGCGGCATGTACTGCTGGATGCTGATGATGGCCGAGTTCTTCAACGCCGTGAACGACGTGCGCGAGCGCATGCGCGAACACGTGCGCCAGGAACTGGAGTCCTGGAACGAGGAAGAGCACGACGTGGCAGGGGTGCCCCTGTCGGCCATCAGCCGCGGCCGCGCGACGGGCCGCGTGGCCTGAGCGCTGCGGGGTGCGCCGTGGCGGCCTCAGGCCGGTGGCGGGGCCGGCGTCGGTGCAGCTTCGGGCGGGTCGGTCTGGGGCGGGGCGGCGGCGGGCACGGGTACGACGGGGGCTTCGTCCGCCTTGGTCTCGCCGCCATCGACGGGCAGCACCTCGGCGGCAGCTTCCGCCGGGGGCAGCGGCGCGGGCGCTTCGGCCGTGTCGATGGGGCGTACCTCGATCGGCACGGGCAGCACCGGCGCGGCGTCCGCGGGTGCGGACACCATCACTGGCGCGGCGGCCACCGGCGTTGCCAGTGCATGCTGGATGAAGGCCTCGACCATGGTGTCAGTGAGCCGCTTGAACACCGGCCCCGCCACACGCGTCATGAGACCGCTGTCGAACTCGTAGTCGAGGTTGAAGGCGACCTTGCAGGCCTCGGGTGAAAGCGCCGTCAGCAGCCACTCGCCTTCGAAGCGCTTGAAGGGCCCGCGTTCGAGGTGGATGGCCATGTACCCGGGCCGCCGTTTCGGGTTGCGCGTGCGCATCTCGAAGTTCATGCCGCCCCACTTCACGCGCAGGTCGGCCGAGACCATGCTGTCGTCGCGGAAGACGATGTGCGCACCGGCGCACCAGGGCAGGAAGCGCGGGTAGTTCTCGGCCGCCTCGATGATGTCGTAGAGATGCTCGGCCGGCAGTGGCAACAGGGCGGTGCGGCGGACGATCATGGTGCGTTTGCCGTGGCGGAGGGCGGGGCCGGCCGACAGCCTGCGATGCGGGCCGGTTCGACCTGGGACCCGCAGCCCGGGCCGGTGTGGCTCAAGCCAGCAAACGGCCGGCCAGGGCCGAGGCCGACAGCAGTGCAGCGAACCACAGTTCGAGCCTGAAGCAGCGGAAGAGGATCTCGTTGAAGCCCAGGCCCGGCGCGCAACGGCCGAAGTCGCGCCGCAACTGCCAGGCCGCGGGGACCAGCAGCAACGGCAGCAGCAGCGCCGGACTGCCGGCCAGCCCGGCCATCACGGGCACGAGCAGGAACGGCCCGAGCAGCAGCACCGTGAACAGGCCCAGCGAGGCGCGTGCGCCGAAGACCACGCCGAAGGTCCTGCGGCCCACGAGCCGGTCGTGGGCGATGTCGCGGTGGTTGTTGATGGCCAGCGCGGCCGCGGCCAGCGCGCCGATGGCCACCGAGGCGAGCACGGTCACCGTGCCCACTTCGCCCGTCAGCACCCAGTCGGTGCCCATCACCGCCACCAGGCCGAAGAAGACGAAGACGGTGAGTTCACCGAAGGGTGTGTAGGCGATGGGCCGCGGGCCACCCATGTAGGCCAGCGCGGCCACCAGCGAAGTCACGCCGATGACCAGTACCGGCCAGCCGCGGTGGGCCACCAGCAACAGGCCCAGCACAGTGGCCACGATGGCCGCCAGCACGATGCCCAGGCGAACGTCGCGTGCGCTGAGCCAGCCGTTGGCAGTGGCGCGCGGCAGGCCGGTGCGCGTGCCTATGGACTCGGCCCCGCGTGCGGTGTAGCCGACGTCGTTCTGCATGTTCGAGATGGCCTGCACCAGCAGCGCGGCGCCCAGCGCCAACAGCGCCGCCACCATGTCGATGCTGCCGGTACGGGCAAAGCCCAGCGTGCCGCCCACCAGCACCGGGCTGAAGGCCACCAGCAGGCTGTGCGGGCGCACGGCCACCATCCAGGCCGCGAACGAGCCCGAGCGCACCGGGCTGGCTTCGGACATGGACCGGCGGTTGACGCTCATGACTGACCCACTCCGCACCCTTCGTACTGCCGCCGATGTCCCGCATTTTCGCCAGGCGGGGCGGCCAGGGGCTTGCGCGATGTCAATCGCCACACCGCGCCGGGGGACCGCATGTCACGCGGGGCGCGTGCCGACGTGCACGCACGCGATGCCGAAGCTGAGGTTGCGGTAGCTGACATTCGCGAAACCGGCCTGCTCGATCAGCTGCTGGAAGCTGCGCTGGTCGGGGAAGCGGCGGATGGACTCGACGAGATAAGTGTAGGCCTCGGGGGAATTCGCGATCCATGCCCCGAGCCGCGGAATGACGGTGAACGAGAAGAGGTTGTAGAAGGGCCGCACCGGTGCGTAGGGTGTCGAGAACTCCAGGCACAGGAAGCGCCCGCCGGGCTTGAGCACGCGGTGGATCTCGCGCAGCGCGTCGTCGATGCGCGTGACGTTGCGGATGCCGAAGGCGATGGTGACGGTGTCGACCGACGCGCTGGGCAGCGGGATGGCCTCGCCCGTGCCTTCGAGCCATTCGACGCCGACGTGGCCGCGTGCCTGGCCCACCTGCATCATCGGCAGGCTGGGGTCACAGACGGTGACACGGCGGCCGGGGCCTGCCATCAGTGCCGCCACGTCGCCGGTGCCGCCGGCCAGGTCGACGATGAACTGGCCGTCGCGCGGTGCCGCCATCCTGACGAGCGTGCGCTTCCACAGCCGGTGGATGCCCATGCTCATGAGGTCGTTCATGAGGTCGTAGCGTGCGGCCACCGCCTCGAAGACGCGGCGGATGCGCTGCTCGCGCTCGACCTCGTCGACGCTGTGCTTGCCGAAGGTCTTGGACAGCTCGCTCATGAGGGCAGGGCGCCGGGGCGCAAGGGCAGGGGGGTGGTCATCGGGGATACTCGCTCGGACAGACAGACGTGCCCCGGAACGACACGCGGGGCGGCGCGCCGGCCAACGATAGCAGCAGGGAAGTACCGCAAGACATGGAGCCCGACGGCACCCCCGCACGCGCAGGCGAAGCACCTGCTGCTGCCACGACCGCACTCGCACTGCGTCCCTGCATGCTGGTCTTCGGCGCCACCGGCTACATCGGCAGCCACCTCGTGCCGCGCCTGTTGCGCGAGGGCTGCACGGTGCGCGCCAGCGGCCGCAACCGCAGGACGCTGGAAGCGCGTGGCTGGCACGGCGCCGAACTGGTGGAGGCCGACGCCCTGCAGCCGGCCACGCTGGGCCCCGCATTGCAGGGCGTGGACACTGCCTACTACCTCGTGCACTCGATGGCGGCGGGCAGCCACTTCGGCGCGCTGGACGTGGAGGCGGCGCAGAACTTCGCGGCCGCCGCGGCCGCCGCCGGCGTGCGGCGCATCGTCTACCTGGGCGGGCTGATCCCGGCCCAACCGACGTCCGAACACCTGGTCTCGCGCCGCGACACCGGGGTGTGCCTGCGCCAGGGTCGGGTGCCGGTGACGGAGATCCGCGCCGGCATCATCGTCGGCCCGGGCTCGGCGGCCTACGAGGTCATCCGCGACCTCGTCAACCACCTGCCCTTGATGGTCACGCCGCGCTGGGTGGATTCGAAGTCGGCGCCCATCGCGCTGACCAACCTGATCGAGTACCTGGTACGCATCCCGCACATCGAAGAGGCGGCAGGTCTCGTGCTCGACGCCGCAGGCCCCGACTACATCAGCTACCGCGAGGTCATGCTGACCTACGGCCGCATCGTCGGCAAGAAGCCGATCATCGTCAGCGTGCCCTTCCTGACGCCGACGATGTCGTCGTACTGGCTGGGCCTGGTGACCTCGGTGCCGGCCAGCATTGCGCGCGCATTGATCGGCGGCCTCAAGCACGACCTGCCGGCCGACAACGCGCCGCTGCAGCGCCTGGTGCCGCAGCGCATGCTGAGCTTCCAGGAGTCGGTCGAGGCGGCGCTGCAGGCCGAACGCCAGCACCAGGTGGCGGCGCGCTGGACCGAAGGGCTGTTGATGTTCCGCGGCTTCTCCATCGACAACGCCTTCTACGCCAAGCGCGCAGGCGGCAGCGCCGAGACCACCGCCGCGCCCGAAGCGGTGTGGCGCGTGGTCAGCACGCTGGGCGGCCACAACGGCTACTTCTACGCCGGCTTCCTGTGGTGGGTGCGCGGTTTCCTGGACTGGCTCGTCGGCGGCCCCGGTCTCACCAAGGGCCGCCGCCACCCCACCGAGCTGCGCCTGGGCGACCGCATCGACTACTGGACGGTGCTCGGCGTCGAGCAGCCGCACCGGCTGACGCTCAACTTCGGCATGCGCGCACCGGGCTCGGGTGTCATCGAGTTCGACATCGAAGCCTTGCCCGGGGGCCGCACACGTGTGGCCGTCACCGCCTACTGGCACCCGCAGGGTGTGTGGGGGCTGATGTACTGGTACGTGCTGGTGCCGGCGCACCTCTTCCTGTTCAAGGGCATGACGGCAGCCATCGCGCGCCGCGCCGAGGCCCTGGAAGGCGCCCCCGGGGCGCTGCCGTTGACCTGAATCAAGCACCCCGGCGGCGTGGCCCCTATCGTTCAACCGTCGCGGCCGCCACGGCCGCGCAAACCTGCGAGAGACGCATGAGCACACCTGTCCCCGACCTGTTACAGGCCACCCGCAGCAGCCGCCTGGGCCAAGGCCTGAGCGAAGATCAGGTGGCTGTGCTGGCCGGTGTGCTGCAGCTGAAGGCCTGCCAGCCGGGCGACGTGCTGGCGCACGAGGGCGCGGTCGACAACCACCTCTACGTCATCGTCGACGGCACGCTGGCCATCGTGAAGCACCTCGGGCAGGCCGAGGAAGAGACGCTGGTCACGCTGAAGGCCGGCGACTTCGTGCACGAACTGGGTTTCCTCGACAGCAGGGAACGTTACGCCTCGCTGCGTGCATCGACCGCGGCGCACGTGCTGGTGCTGGAACGCGAGAGGCTCGAGTCGCTGATCGACAGCCAGCCGCGCCTCCTCTACGCCGTGATGCGCGCCATCCTGCGCACCGGGCACAGCGTGCAGACGCGCATGGCGGTGCAGGCCGCCGAGCTGACGAACTACATCGTCAAGCAGCACGGGCGGTATTGACGTGCCCCCAAGCTCGCTCACGCTCCACGCAAGGCCGCAGGCCTTGCTTGCTTGGCCGTCCAAGTCCGCGCAGGCGGACTTGGAGCCGCGGCCTGCGCCCCCCCGAGGGGGGCGAGCTGGACGAGAAACAGTCCCTGCGGACTGTTTCGCGCCTGCGAGCGCCCGCGGCGTCCTCGCCGCAGGCCGTCCGCCTATGGCCCGGCAGAGCCGGTTCCATGGCGGGAAGCTTGGTCGCTGACGCCGTGCGGCTGCGATGAGTCCGCTGGGCATCAGCCTGCTGATGCTGCTGGCCTTCGCGGGCTTCGGCTGGGGCGTGTGGCGCAAGGGCGCCATCGTGATGGCGCTGCAGCCGGTGGTGCGCTGGGACGCTCCCTGGCAGCGGCTGAAGAGCGTGCTCGTCAACGGCCTGTTGCAGCAGCGCATGGTGCAGCGCGAGTGGAAGCCGGGTGTCATGCACGCGGTGATCTTCCTCGGCTTCATGTCGCTGCTGCTGCGCAAGCTGCAGCTCATCGCCATCGGCTACAGCGAGGGCGCGGCCTTCACGCCGTGGTTCGGCGGTCCCTTCGCAGCCTTCAAGGACTTCGTGGAAGTGGCGGTGACGCTGGCCGTGCTCTACGGCTTCTGGCGCCGCTTCGTGCTGAAGCCGGCGCGGCTGGAACCCAACCGCGAGGCGGTGGTGGTGCTGTCGCTGATCCTGGCGATCATGCTGACGGACTTCGCCTTCGACGGTTTCCGCTTCGCACTGCTGGCCGAACGTTACCCCGACATCGCGCACGAACGCGACTGGGCCTTCGCCGGCGGCGCCGTCGCAACCGCGCTGCAGGGCCTGCCTGCCTCCACGCTGCACGGCGGTTATGTTTTCTTCTACTGGACGCAGATGCTGGTCGTGTTCAGCTTCCTGGTGCTGCTGCCGCTGGGCGAGCACTTTCACATCGTCACCGCGCTGCCGGCGCTGTTCTTCCGCCGCGGCCGTCCCGCCAACCGCGTGCCATCGGTCGACATCGACAAGCTGATGGAAGCCACCGACGAGGCCGACATGAAGGCCGGCGTGGCCACCGCGCGCGACCTGCAGTGGATAGACGCCTTCGACGTCTTCACCTGCACCGAGTGCGGCCGCTGCAAGGACGCCTGCCCGACACACCTCACCGGCAAGCCGCTGTCGATGAAGATGGTCAACGACAGCCTCAAGCACCACCTGATGGACCAGCGCCAGGTGCTCGTCGGCGGCGACGCCAAGGCCGAGCTGCCGGCGCTGCTGGGGCCGGTGATCAGCGAAGACACCTTGTGGGCCTGCACCAGTTGCGGCTACTGCGAGGACGCTTGCCCGATCGAGCTCGAGCACCTCGACCGCTTCTTCCGCATGCGCCAGCACCAGGTGATGATCGCCGGGGAGTTTCCGCACGAGCTGAAGAAGGTCTTCGAGGCCTACGAATCCCAGGGCAACCCCTGGGGCCTGGACGCCGGCCAGCGCGGCGACTGGGCGCAGGGCCTGAACGTGCCGCGGGTCAGGACCGCCGACGACATGGCGACGCTGGACGTGCTCTTCTACGTCGGCAGCGCGATGAGCTACGACCCGCGCGGGCAGAAGATCGCGCGCGCCTTCGTCACCATCCTGCAACGTGCGGGTGTGCGCTTCGGCGTCCTGGGCGAAGACGAGGGCAGCACCGGCGAATGTGTGCGCCGCACCGGCAACGAGATGCTGTTCCAGCAGCTGGCGACTTCGCTCGCGGGCACGTTGAACGAACGCGGTGTCAAGCGCATCGTCACCTGCGACCCGCACGCGCTGAACACCCTGCGCAACGAGTACCCCGAGTTCGGTGGCCACTACGACGTCGTGCACCACACGCAGTTCATCAACGGGTTGCTGGCGCAGGGTCGCATCCAGGTCAAGGCTGCGCTGCAGCGCGTGGTCCTCCACGACCCCTGTTACCTGGGCCGCCACAATGGCGAGTTCGAGGCCCCGCGTGCGGTGCTCGCGCGGCTGTGCAGCGACACCCCGCTGGAAATGGCGTTGAGCCGCGAGAAGGCGATGTGCTGCGGCGCCGGCGGCGGCCGCATGTGGATGGAAGAGACCATAGGCAAGCGCATCAACGTGCTGCGTGTCGAGCAGGCGCTCGAGGTGCAGCCACAGACCATCGCCACCGCCTGCCCCTACTGCGCGGTGATGGTGGGCGACGGTCTGGGTGCCGTGGCCGGGGCGACGGCCGCGTCGCGCGACATCGCCGAGCTGGTGGCCGAAGCCCTGGTCGACGCCTGATGGCGCCGCCTCGTGGCGGCTGCGTGCGCTTTCCCCGCCTCAGCGACTGCGCCGGTGCCGGCGATCTTCGGGCGCGGGCTGCACGACGACCGGGCCGTCTGCCTGTGTCGCGTGGTAGCCGCCATGGCGGCCACGCGAGCCGTAGGGCAGCACGATGCAACCGGTGACGGTGGCGGCCAGCACGGCCAGCACGCCGAGCTTCAGAACACGGTGAATCACAGACATGCCTTGCTCCATCGTCGCGGAAACGGCTCCGCCAGGGCTCTCAACGGTCCCTGGGGGGTGACGTTGACCGGGGTGGCCGGTGAGGTCGGTAAAGCCCAGGTAAAGCAGCGCCTGGCCTGCGGCCCGCTGCCGACCTCTGTCGCGGGCTCAGGGCCGTTCTATGGCGCCGATGTCGGCGGCGCCAGCGGCGGACCGCGGTGCACCGCGTTGGTCGACGGCTTGGCGCTGCACCGTCAGTCGCGGCCGGGTGTCGAAGGCGACGGCGATGTCCGGGTTCTCGGCCAGCGCACCCGAGGTGAACAGCGTCTGCCAGGCGCTGTCGCCCAGCCCCTGCAAGGCGAAGGCGGCTGGCGCGCGCAGGGCCAGTTCGGCGTCCAGCCGGTGCCAGAACTCGATCCACGGCTGGTTGGCCTGTTCCCGCGGCCAGGTCTGCGCAGGGCCGAAGAACAGCGTGTCGGCCAGCGTCAGGATGGGCTGGCCGCTGGGCGATGGGTAGGGCTGCGTGCCGGGTGTCGAAACGTCGGCGTCGACGGTGCGCAGAAAGGTCTCGAAGTCTGCCGTGAAGTCCTGCGCCAGACCCGCCAGCCCGTAGCGGCCTTCCAGGCGCGCCAGCAGGATGGCCAGGAAGTTGTCGCCGCCGCCCGTGGCAACGCGGTACTGGCCCCAGGTCTCGGCCACTTCGTAGGCTGCGGCGGGAATCTGATCCAGCGCGCTGCCCTGCGGCAGGTAGTGCAGCAGTGCCGGGCTGCCCGCGTCGACACCGGCAGACACCGCCACGCCCGAGTGCAGCACGCCGGTCTGCAGGTCGAGCACCTCGGCCACAGCGGCCACGGCGCGGTCACCGGCCTGCGGGTAGTGGCGACGGCTCAGCGACTGCCAATCCCAGCTGCCGACGGGCACCAGCATCTGGCTGAAGTCGAGTGCGCCGATGCGGTTGTGGCCGGCACTGCGGAAGTGCACCAGCGAGCCGGTGAAGATGTCGTGCGCATAGCGCGCACCGTCGATCTCCTGCACCACGTTGCCGGCGATGACCGAATGCCCGATGCTCATCTGCTCGACCGCGTGCGCGTCGCCCACCGTGGCCGCGATGCCGCCGGCCAGGTTGCGCCGGCCACGGCTGTCGGTGCGCGCCTGGCCGCGTGTCTCGTTCTCGGCCACCGTGCAGGACATCAGCTCCAGCCTGCCGTTGGACATGTAGATGCCGCCGCCCCGCCAGTAGCCCTGTGCGCGCAGCAGCGCCGCGGGCAGCCCCGGCGGCGGCGCCGCGAGGTTGCGTGCCACCGTGGTGTTGACGATGCGCAGCGTCTTGGCGTTGCCGATGCCACCGCCGTCGGTGTAGACACCTCCGCCGTAGGCGTACAGGCCGCGGATGCGGTTGCCGGTGACGGCCGAACGCGTGATGGTCGACACCGTGCGGCTGCTGCCGGCACCGCCCACCACGAAGACCCCGCCGCCGGCCGCGCCGGCGCCGAGCACCTCGTTGCCGCTGACACTGCAGCCTTCCATTTCGACGATGTCGGCATAAACCGCGCCGCCAAAGGCGCCGCGGTCACGCGAAGCGTCGAAATCGCCCTGTACGCGGTTGTCGAACAGGCGGCAGTCGACCAGGCGGGCCACGCCCCACACCGCCACGGCGCCGCCGCGGGCCAGCGTCCAGGGTTGCGGGTAAGTGCCTGCGGGTGTCAGCGCGGCGGCGACGCTGCGCCCGCCGCGGATGGCCACGTTGACCAGCGTCAGATTGCCCTCGACGGCCAGCACGCGTGCCCCGGGGCTGTCGCCGCCGGCCCAGGCCAGCGTGATGCCGGCGGGCAGCGCCGAGGCGTCGATGACGACGTTCTTGCGCGCCACCAGTGCCGAGCGGCCGTAATCGCGGTCGAGATAGCCCACGAGGTAGGACACCAGGCCGCTGGGCTCCTGGCGCATGCCCATGACCTCACCTTTCAGCTGCGTATGTTCGTCGGCCACCAGCGACAGTGCGATGCTGCCGCCGTCGAGTGCCGGGTCGAAGCGGATGGGCTGGTCGGGCGCGGCGGCAGCCAGTGCCGAGCGCAGGGTCACGGTGCCCGCAGGCGGGCTGGCGCTGTCGGCCAGGCTGTTCACGACGATCGCATCCGGCTTGCCGTCGCCGTCGCTGCCGCCGCAGGCGGCCAGCAACACGCAGGCCAGCGTGACGAGCATCCTTCGCAGTGCATTCACGCCGCATGCCTTTCGGTACACGTCAGCCGCGCCGGCACCTTTCAGGCGCACCGGTGCGTCCAGATCGGCGCGCGGCCGCCGCCACGCGCCACGGGCTTCAGAACGAATAACGCACGCCCAGCGAGATCAGGCGCACGTTGTCGGTCTCGTATTCGCCTTCCAGGCCGTACTTGACGCGCGAGAAGTCGGCCTCACCGGTGAGCGCCACGCTGGGCGTCAGGTTGTAGCCGACGCCGATACCGAAGTAGGCCAGGGTCGACTTCCTCGACGTGCTCTCGCTGTAGGTGAGGCCCTTGGCCGAGCCGGTGCCCGTGATCTTGCCGTCGGTGCGCATGACCCCCAGGCGCGCCACGCCGTTCCAGTCGCTCGTGAACGGCATGAAGTAGGCCAGGCCGATGCCCAGGCCACTGGCCTTCAGCTGGCCGTCGACCGTCACCATGATCGGTACGGTGCTGTCGAGCGGCACCGCCCGGCCGCTGTTGGGCAGCGAGACGAGTTCTGTCGATTGGGCCTTCACCTTGCCCCAGTTGATGTAGACGGCTTCCACGGCCAACTGGCTCGCGAACCGGTAGCCGCCGTAGAGCTTGCCGCCGCTGTTGGATTTGTCGCAGTTGGACACGCCGCTGCAGTCGACACTGATGTTGCCCCAGCCGAGGCCGCCGCCGACATAGCCCTGTGCGCCCTGGGCGTGGGCCGCAGTCAGCGAGAGCATGGCCAGCCCGAAGGCAACGGTAAGAAGCGATTTGCGCATGACATCCTCCAAGAGAGTTGAGTCGCAGGCGGGCTTGTTCGAGTTCACCTGCCACTCGATCCTCGGCACCGGCCCCACGCCTGCCGATGAGCACGCTCAATGGCGCTGCCGGGTTGTTGGCGAAGCGTTGCCGCAGCGCCACTGCCGCTGCCCGCGGCGGCCGCGCCGCGCGCTGTCTACACTGCCGGCATGACGCACCGCCCGAAGCTGCCGATGCCCCAGCTGCAACATCGCAGGGCGCTGCTGCTGGCCGCCGGGCTGTGCAGCGTTCGCGCCGGGCGTGCGGGCATGCAGCGGGACGCGGCCACCTACGCCGGCAACGGGGGCAGGGCGCCGCTGCTGCAGGGGCTGGACGGCTGGCGCTTCCCGGTCGAGACGCGCGACACGTTGGCGCAGCGTTACGCCGACCAGGGCGTGCTGCTGGTCTACGGCTTCAACCCCGAGGAAGCGGCGCGTTCGCTGCAGGCTGCGGTGGCGCTGGACCCGGCCTGCGCAAGCGCCTGGTGGGCCCTGGCCTGGGCCCTGGGCCCGAACATCAACAGCGACATGACGGCCGAGGCCTTGCCGCGTGTGCAGGAGGCCTTGCGCCAGGCGCGCGCGCATGCCGCGCGCGCCACGCCGTTGCGGCGCGCACTGATAGAGGCGCTGTCGCTGCGCCATCCGCCCGGTCGCGAGATCGACGAAGAGACCTACGCCGAGGGTTTGCAGGCGCTGGCCCGGCGCTACCCGCGTGATGCCGACGTCGCCATGCTGGCCGCCGAATCGCTGCTCAACCTGCACCCCTACGACTGGTGGTTGCCTGACGGTCGTCCGCAGCCATGGACGCCATCGATCGAGCGCCTGCTGCAGCGGGCCATGGCACTGCAGCCGCGCCATCCCGGCGCGCACCACTACTGGATCCACCTGCAGGAATCGTCGCCGCATCCCGCACGTGCACGCGCCAGTGCCGACTTGCTGCAGCACGCCCACCCGGGTTCGGGCCACCTGCTGCACATGCCTTCGCACATCGACATGCGCACCGGCCGCTTCGACGCGGCGATCCGTGCCAACCAGCGTTCCATCGCTGCCGATGAACGTTACCTGGCGCAGGTCGACGCGCAAGGCGCCTACCGCGTGGGCTATGTCGCGCACAACCACCACTTCCTGTGGGCCGCGGCCGGCATGGCGGGGCGCCAGGCGCTGGCGCTGGAAGCGGCACAGGCCGCCTGGCCCGCCGCCTGCGGCCCGGCGCGGCGCGACCCCGGCACGGCCATCGTGCAGCAGTACGGCGTGCTGCCCTACTTCACGCTGGTGCGATTCGGCCAATGGGACACGCTGCTGCGCGGCACGCTGCCGCCCGACGGGCCGGCGCCTTACCCGCTGGCCATCTGGCACTTCGCACGCGGCACGGCCCTGGCACGCACCGGGCAGGTGCAGGCCGCACGACAGGAACTGGCGCGGCTGCAGGCCGCCGCGGCCGACCCGGCGCTGCAGGATTTCCGCATCAAGAACATCAACCCGACCGCACAGCTGGCGCGCATGGCCACGCTGACGCTGCGCGCCGAACTGGCGCTGGCGCAGGCCGAGCCCGGGGCCGCCGTGGCGCTGCTGCGCGAAGCCACCGCCACCGAGGACACGCTGGCCTACGACGAACCGCATCTGTGGCTGGCGCCCACCCGCCACGCGCTGGGCGCGGCGCTGCTGGCCGCGGGGCAGGCCGGCGCGGCCGCCGAGGTCTACCGCGAGGACCTGCGCCATTACCCGGGCAACGGCTGGTCACTGGGGGGCCTGGCGCTGGCGCTGCGGCAGTTGCGGCAGCCCGAAGCTGCGGCGAAGGCGGCCGCTGCAGCCGGGTCGGCCTTCAGGGGCGCGGAGCGCCGGCCCACCGGTTCGCGCTTCTGACACACCCAAGTCAGGGCCTGCGGTGGCTGAGGCTGGCGGGCCCGTATTCGATGCGCCTGTCGAACTAAGGGAAAACCCGAATCTTCGTTGACCTACGTCATGCCCCGAGCGCGCCGCATCGATACCGTAGGGGGCATCTGAGGGCGGTACCCGGCAGGTCGTGTCTGGAGACTGGCCCGGAACAGCGCCCGTGCACCGAGGACCTCCATGACACAGCTTTCACGCCGCCGCTTTCTCGCCATCTCGACCGCCACCCTGGGCGCCACCGGTGTCGCGACGCAGTGGTCGGCCCTGACCGGTTCGGCGCAGGCGGCGCAAGCCGCCACCGGCACCGTGACACAGATCCCCACCTTCTGCGAGATGTGCTTCTGGCGCTGCGGCGGCATCGCCCACCTGCGCGACGGCAAGCTCTGGAAGTTCGAAGGCAACCCGCGCGACCCGCAGAGCAACGGCCGCCTGTGCCCGCGCGGCACCGGTGCCGTCGGCGCGCACTACGACCCCGACCGCCTGCGCCAGCCGCTGATGCGCGTGGGTGAGCGCGGCAAGGAACAGTGGAAGGCCGTCAGCTGGGACGAGGCGCTGGGCTTCGTCGCCGAGAAGATGAACAAGATCAAGGCCGAGCACGGCGCGGAGTCGATGGCCCTGTTCAACCACGGTTTCGGCCAGCGCTTCTTCCAGCACGTGCTGAGGACCTGGGGTGTGGTGAATTACGCCGGCCCGTCGTATGCGCAATGCCGCGGCCCGCGCGACGTGGGTTACCTGCTCACCTATGGCACCGGCGTCGGTTCACCCGAGCCCACCGACATCAAGAATACCGATTGCCTGGTGCTCATCGGCTCGCACCTGGGCGAGAACATGCACAACTCGCAGGTGCAGGAATTTGCGCAGGCGGTGGAGCGCCGGGCCACGGTGATCGTGGCCGACCCGCGCTACTCGGTGGCGGCCAGCAAGGCCAAGTACTGGCTGCCGGTGAAACCCGGCACCGACCTGGCGCTGATCCTGGCCTGGTGCCACCTGCTGGTGAAGGAAGGCCGCTACGACCAGGCCTTCGTGAAGGAACACGGCCACGGCTTCGACAAGTTCGTCGACGCCATCAAGGACAACACGGTGGAGTGGGCGGCCACGGAATGCGACGTCTCGCCTGAACTCATCCGTGCCGCGGGCCGCGAGATGGCCAGCCACCGGCCGGCGGCCATCGTGCACCCCGGGCGCCGTGTCAACTGGTACGGCGACGACACGCAGCGCAGCCGCGGCATCGCGTTGCTGAACGCGCTGCTGGGCAACTACGGGCGCAAGGGCGGCATGTTCGTGTCGCAGGGCATCAAGATCGCGCCCTACGGCCTGAACACCTACCCCGAACACGACAAGCCGCGGCTGGACGGCGCTTCAGGCGACATCTACCCCTTCGCCGACGAAGGCGTCACCACCGCGATCCGCGATGCCACGATCAGCGGCAAGCCCTACCCGATCAAGGGCTGGTTCGTCTACTCCACCAACCTGATGCAGGCCCTGCCCAGCGAGGCAGAGACCATCAAGGCGATCCAGAACCTGGACCTGCTGGTGGTGTGCGAGACCATGCCCAGCGAGATAGCCGGCTGGGCCGACGTGATCCTGCCCGACACCACCTTCCTGGAACGTCACGACGAACTGCTGACCGGCTTCGGCCGCAATGGCTGGGCTGCGCTGCGCCAGCCGGTGGTAGCAGCGCCGCACGACCAGAAGCCGGCCTGGTGGATCGCCAAGGAACTGGCGGGCAAGCTGGGCATACCCGAGTGCATGCCCTTCAAGGACCTGGAGGACTACCTCAAGGTCCGCGTCGAGAAGTCGGGCCACAGCTGGGAAAAGCTGAAGACCGAAGGCGTGATCATGGCCGAGCACACGCCGATCACGGTCGAAGAAGGCCTGGCACTGAGCTTCGACACACCCAGCGGCAAGGTCGAATTCTGGTCCGACCAACTGGTCGAGAAGGGCTTCGACGCGGTGCCCAAGTACACCAGGCACCCCGAGGCGCCCGCGGACCACTTCCGCCTCATCACCGGCCGCGCACCGGGCCACACTTTCAGCCGCACGCAGACCAACCCGCTGCTGCACGACCTGATGCCCGAGAACGAGGTCTGGGTCAACACCGCCACCGCGGCCAAGCTGGGTATCCAGAACCGCGAGTACGTGAAGCTGAGGAACCAGGACGGCGTGCTCAGCAGCCGCATCCGCGTGAAGGCCACGCAGCGCATCCGCGGCGACTGCGTCTACATGGTCTATGGCTTCGGCCACACCAGCAAGCTGATGAAGACGGCCTACCTCAAGGGCGCCAGCGCCGGGCAACTGAACAGCCTCTACAAGACGGATCCGATCATGGGTGCGACCAGCATCCACACGAACTTCGTCGCCATCGTGAAGGAGGCCTGACATGGCCCGCTTGGGAATGGTCATCGACACCCGCAAGTGCGTGGGCTGCCAGGACTGCGTCGTCGCCTGCCAGGTCGAAAACGATGTGCCGCAAGGGTACTGCCGCGACTGGATCGCCACCGAGGTGCGCGGCAGCTTCCCATCACTCACGATGGAGATCCGCACAGAACGCTGCAACCACTGCGACAACCCTCCCTGCGTGAGCTGCTGCCCCACCGGCGCCAGCCACGTCGAGGACTTCGGCCGCACCGTGCAGGTGACGGCCAACAGGTGCATCGGCTGCAAGGCCTGCATCGCCGCCTGCCCCTACGACGCGCGTTTCGTGCACCCGGAAGGCTACGTCGACAAGTGCACCTTCTGCCTGCACCGCGTGAAGGAGGGCAAGGACCCGGCCTGCGTCTCGGTCTGCCCCACGCATTGCATGTATTTCGGTGACCTGGACGACCCGAAGAGCGAGGTTCGCACCCTGCTCGCCACGCGCAAGCACCACACGCTGCTGCCTGAAGCCGGCACCCGGCCGCGCATCTTCTACCTGACCTGAAGGAGCAGCCGTCATGCTCGAAATCACCTCCACCCGGCACAACCCGCTCATCGACCCTTACCTCAAGGTGTGGAGCTGGGAGATCCCGCTCTACCTCTTCATCGGCGGCATCGTCGCCGGCATGATGGTCATCGCCGGCCTGGCGCTGCTGCGCCTGGCCAGGGGCGAGGACAGCCGGCGCTTCTTCTCTATGCAGACGCCGCTGCTGGCCTTCGTGCTGCTGAACGTCGGCATGCTGGCGCTGATGCTCGACCTGACGCACCGGCTCTACGCCTGGCGCATCTTCACCACCTTCCAGGTCGCTTCGCCGATGGCCTGGGGCTCGTGGCTGCTGATCATCGTCTACGGTGTGCTGCTGGTCTCGGCGCTCATCCGCCTGCCCGACGCCTGGCCCTGGCTGGGCCGCACGGTGCCCGTGCTGCACAAGTTCTCAGACGCCATCGTCGGCAAGCCGCAGTGGATCTCCGTGCTGGGCTGGGCCAACCTGGTGCTCGGCATCGGTCTGGGCATCTACACCGGCATCCTGCTCAACACCATGGTGGCGCGGCCGCTGTGGAACAGCGCCATCCTCGGCCCCTTGTTCCTGGTCTCGGGCTTGTCGGCAGGTGTGGCCGTCATGCACATCGCCGCGACGCTGCTGCAGGGCCGCCAGGCGCCCCAGGGCCTGATCGGCGGCGCCTTCTCGGCGATGTTGCAGCCGATGGGGCAGCAGCACCCCGACAGGGACACGGCGCACTCGCTGGTGCGCTACGACCAGATGTTCCTGGTTGCCGAACTGGTGTTCATCGCCCTCCTGCTCATCAACCTGTACACCACGTCGGCTTCGCACGCGGTGGCGGCCTCGCTCATCACCACCGGCCCGTACGCGCTGGCCTTCTGGGGCGGCGTCGTGATCGCCGGCGTGGTGCTGCCGCTGGTCTGGCAGGCGCTGGAGCTCTCGCACAAGGTCAGGCATACCGTGGCGCCCGCCGTGCTGGTGCTGGCGGGCGGCTTCACGCTGCGCTGGATCATGGTCAACGCCGGCCAGATGAGCGAGATCGTGCCCGTGCTGTCGATGGCGCCGTGAACACCCGAACGAAGAAACACCCCGAACCGATTCCCGGTACGCCCGAACGGCAAGTGCCGGTCACCCACGCACAAAGCCGCTGCCGCCAAGCCCTGTTCTTCCCTGAAAGGCAACCATGTTCCGCAAGACACTGATAGGCGCGCTCGCCCTGGGCGCACAGATGGCCTTCGCACAGGCGCCCGCCGCGGCGCCGGCAGAGCAGGCCAAACCGCCGCAGCCCGGCATGTGCGCCGCGTGCCACAAGCTCGAGGCCAACCAGATCGGCGGCTACTTCGACTCGGCGGCATTCAAGTCGCTGTCGATGCAGATCGACGTCGGCGGCAAGGCGCCTCAGATCCTGCGCTTCGACGCCACGGGGCTGGAGGTCGTCGACGACGGCAAGGCCATGAAGCCCGAGTACCTCAGGGACGCCAAGAAGCGCCACGAGGTCATCGTGACCTGGGCCGACAAGGACGGCGTGAAGACGGCGACGAAGATCAACTTCAAGGGCCCGGTCAAGATCGACCCGAAGAACGTCATCGACTACGCCGGCGTGGCCAAGCTGGTGGGCGAGGGCCCGGCAAAGGGCAACTTCACGCTGATCGACTCGCGCCCGCTCTTGCGTTACCAGGAAGGCGCCATTCCGGGCGCCATCCATCTGCCCTTCATCGGCTTCGACAAGTTCGTCGACCGCCTGCCGAAGGACAAGGCGCAGTTGATCGTCTTCTACTGCGGCGGCATCACCTGCACGCTGAGCCCGAACTCGCTGAAGAAGGCGCAGCTGATGGGCTACACCAACCTGCGTGTCTACCGCGAAGGCGAGCCCGAGTGGAAGACGCGCAACTACCTCGTCACGACGCCCACCTTCGTGAAGGCGGCCTACGTCGACCGCGACATCCCCCACGTGCTGATCGACGCGCGCAGCGCCGACGACGCCACCAGCGGCCACATCAAGGGCGCTGTCTCGGTGCCCGTGGGGCAGATGGCGGCGGTGCGCAAGTCGCTGCCTGCGCCGAAGCTGAATGCGCCATTGATCGTCTACGACGGCCGCGGGGGTGAGCAGGCGGTGGCCGTGGCCCAGGCACTGATCAAGGCCGGCCAGAAGAACGTGCTGGTGCTCAAGGGCGGCATGGTCGACTGGCTGGCCGCGGGCTACGCCGTCGAGTCCGGTGTGCCGGCGCCGAAACAGATCGCCTACGCGCCCAAGCCGCGCGCCGGTTCGCTGCCGATGGCCGAGTTCACGACGCTGGCGAAGAACACGCCGGCCGACGTGCTCATCCTCGACGTGCGCAACCCCGACGAAGCCCAGCAGGGCATGATCAAGGGCGCCGTGCTGATCCCCGACGAAGAACTCGCCGCGCGCCTCGCCGAACTGCCCAAGGACAAGCGCATCGTCACGCATTGCCTGACCGGCATCCGCGCCGAGATGGCCTACCACAAGCTCAAGGAAGCGGGCTACAACGCCGCCTTCCTGAACAACGAGATCGAGGTCGCCAAGAACGGCAGCTTCAAGATCACGCCGCGTTGAGCGCGTGCACCCCCGGGGCGCCGCCCCGGGGCCTTGACATTTGTCAGCGTTTTGCGATGTGGCGGCCCGCATTGGCTACGGCGGGGTGCGTCTGTGTGCTGCCGGGCTGTTCACTGGCGCCGCCGCGGATACCATGACGGGTATAGGAGCAAACCTGATATGACCACCCTGACCCACGGGCGCCTGCACACCGCAGCCGACACCGACAAGACGGCGGCGAAGCCGTTCATGAACCCCTATCTGGCCGGCTTCCTGCTCGGCTTGGTGCTCCTGGCCACCTACGTCGTCACGGGCCGCGGCCTCGGTGCCACGGCCGGGTTCGCCGCGCTGGCCACCTGGCTGGCCGGTTTCGCCGGCGTAGAGCACCTGCAGGCCAGC
>JAURZK010000048.1 GCA_030653505.1 Rubrivivax sp. | reverse complement strand
AGGCGGTCGGGGATCGACAGCGGCGTGGCGTGGATCAGCATGCGGATCAGCCGCGCCAGCAGCGTCCAGGCGATCACGGCGGCCAGGAAGGCCAGCGCGAAGGCCGCCCCCAGGTTCAGCCCCGAGCCGGGCACGCCGATCGGCAATTGCGGCGCCAGCACGGGCGCGGCCCACTGTGCCGCGAACCAGGCCACCACCCAGCCGGCCAGCGCCAGGCATTCGAAGACAAAACCCCGCACCAGACCGATGACGACCGAAACCGCGAGCACGGCCAGCAAGGACCAGTCGACCCATGACAGGGCCAGCGCATGCTCGCGCAGCGTGCCCATCACAACGCCAGCACGTTGCCCGGCAGGCCGGCGGCCTTGAGCTTGGCCGCCGCGGCGTCGGCCTCGGCCCGCGTGGCGTAGGGCCCCAGGCGCACGCGTGTGCGCTTGCCGGCATCGCCCTCGATGACCTGGGTGTAGGTCTTCAGGCCCAGCTTCTCGACCTTGGCGCGCGCGGCGCGCAATGTGGCGGTGTCGGTGTAGGCGCCCACCTGCACCACGTAGCGGCCCTCGGTGGCCACGGCGGGCGACCCTGCACCAGACAGCAGCGCCGCGGCGCGGTTGCCGTCCGGGGGACGTGGCTCCGCGGCCGGACGCGAGGGGACGACAGCCGCCACGGCCTGCGACGCAGCCTGGGCGGCCGCCGCGACGGGCGCAGAAGCCCTGGCCAGCGGCGGCCTGGCCGCCGCGACCGGGGGCGCCGTAGCCACCCGGCGTGGCTCGGGCGCCGCCTCGGCCACCGCCGAAGAGGCCGCAGCCGCCACAGCGGGCACGGGCGCGGCCGGCGCTGGGGTTCCGGCGGCCGCAGCCTCGGTGCCGGCGTCGGCCGGCAGGCTGGTCACCGGCAAACGCCGGGCAGGCTGCGGGCCGGGCCCCCGCGCGCGGCCATCTGCGACGGGCAGCTGGATGGGGATGTCCAGGGGCAGCGGACGCGGCTGCGTTTCGAACAGCAGCGGGAAGCCGATCACACCCACCACCAGCAGCACCAGCGCGCCGACCAGGCGACGCCGTGCCCGGATGCGTGCTGTCTCTATGTCGGCATCCGCTTCGCCGCCGGTCCGCCGCGTGCGTGGGGCTGCCGGGCGGGTGGGCTCGGCGGCGGGCTTGGGGCGCAGGAAGGGCAGTCGCATGCGGGTGGGTGGGCGTCGTCGGCTGGTTGGGGTGGCGGCAACGGCGCCGGGGCTCAGGCGACGTGGGCGGCCGTCAGCCGGGGCAGGCCTTCCTTGAGCACTCCGCCCACGGTGAGGAAGGACCCGAAGACCACGATTCTATCGGCGGGGTCGGCCGCGGCCGCCGCGGCGCGCAGGCCCTCCGCCGGGCTGGCGTGGGTATGCACCGTGACGGGCTCGCCGATGCGCCCCGCGGCGGCCGTACGCACCGATGTGGCCAGGTCGTCGGCGCTGGCGGCGCGGGCGCTGGGCAGCGTGCAGCAGTGCCAGACGTCCACCAGCGGCGCCATCTTCGCCAGCAGGCCGGCGATGTCCTTGTCGCGCATGACACCGAACACGGCGTGGGTGCGCGGGAAGAAGCCCATCGCGTCGAGGTTCAGCGCCAGCGCAGCCACGGCCTGCGGGTTGTGCGCCACGTCCAGCACCAGCGCCGGCTGGCCGGGCACGATCTGGAAGCGGCCCGGCAGTTCCACCAGCGCCAGCCCGGTGCGGATGGCCTGCGCGGTGACGGGAAGGCGGCTGCGCAGCGCTTCCAGCGCCGAGATGGCGCCGGCCGCGTTGAGCAGTTGGTTGGCGCCGCGCAGCGCCGGGTAGGCCATGCCGCTGTAACGCCGGCCGCGGCCGCTCCAGCCCCATTGCTGGCGGTCGCCGGCGTGGTTGAAGTCGCGGCCCACCAGCCACAGGTCGGCGCCGATGGCTTCGGCGTGCGCCACCACGCTGGCCGGGGGCAGCGGGTCGCTGACGATGGCCGGCTTGCCGGTCCGCATGATCTGCGCCTTCTCCAGGCCGATGCTCTCGCGGTCGGGGCCCAGCCATTCCATGTGGTCGAGATCGATACTGGTGATGACGGCGCAGTCGGTGTCGAAGGCGTTGACGCTGTCGTAGCGGCCGCCCAGCCCGACTTCCAGGATCAGCACGTCCAGTGGCAGCAGCGACAGCAGGCGCACGATGGCCAGGGTGCTGAACTCGAACTGCGTCAGCGTGATGTCGCCGCGGGCTGCCTCCACCGCCGCGAAGTGCGGCACCAGGTCTTCGGCCCTGACTGGAGCGCCGTCGACACGGCAGCGTTCCTCGAAGTGCACGAGCTCGGGCTTCTGGTACAGGCCCGTGCGGTAGCCGGCGTGGCGGGTGATGCTCTCCAGCATCGCGCAGGTGCTGCCCTTGCCGTTGGTGCCCGCCACGGTGATCACCGGCATCGTGAACGTGATGCCCAGCCGGCGCGCGACCTCGACCGTGCGCTCCAGCGACAGGTCCATGGTCTTCGGGTGCATCGCGGCGCAGTGCGCCAGCCAGTCAACGAGCCCCCAAGCTCGCTGGCGCTCGCTACCCCCCGAGGGGGCCGTCCGCTGGCGGCCCGGCGAAGCCGGTTCCGCGGCGGGAAGCTTGGGGGTCGGCTCGGTCAAGCTACAGCGTCGGCGCTCTGCCGCTGCAGCATCGCCAGCAGCCGCGCGATGTTCGGCCGCAGCTGGCGCCGGTCGCAGATCATGTCCAGCGCGCCGGTACCGATGAGGAATTCACTGCGCTGGAAACCCTCGGGCAGCTTTTCGCGCACGGTGTTCTCGATCACGCGCGGGCCGGCAAAACCGATCAGCGCCTTGGGCTCGGCGATCACCACGTCGCCGACGAAGGCGAAGCTGGCCGACACGCCACCCATCGTCGGGTCGGTGAGCACGCTGATGTAGGGCAGCTTGGCCTTGCTCAAGCGCGTCAGCGAGGCATTCGTCTTGGCCATCTGCAGCAGGCTCAGCAGGCCTTCCTGCATGCGCGCGCCGCCGGTGGCGGTGAAGCTGACGAAGGGCACCTTCTGCTCGATGGCCGCCTCGACGCCGCGCACGAAACGTTCACCGACCACGCTGCCCATGCTGCCACCCATGAACTCGAACTCGAAGCAGGCGGCGACCACGGGCACGCTCATCACGGCGCCGCCCACCACCACCATGGCATCGGTCTCGCCGGTGGCTTCCAGCGCGGCCTTCAGTCGCTGCGGGTACTTCTTGCTGTCCTTGAATTTCAGCGCGTCGACGGGCATGACCTCCTGCCCGATCTCCCAGCGACCTTCGGGGTCGAGGAAAGCGTCGAGCCGGGCGCGCGCGCCGATGCGGTGGTGGTGGTCGCACTTCGGGCAGACGTTGAGGTTCTGCTCCAGGTCGGTCTTGTAGAGCACGGTCTCGCAGGCCGGGCACTTGATCCACAGGCCCTCGGGCACGACGCGGCGCTCGGCCGGGTCGGTGGGCTGCATCTTCGGCGGCAGCAGTTTCTCGAGCCAACTCATGCAAACACCTCCAGGGTGGGTGAAGCGTCAGGCGGGGCGGCGGGCCCCGGGGCGGTGATCATGCATCCAGCGCGGCGCGGATCTCGGTCATGAAGGCGCGCGCCGCGGCGGGCGCATTGTCGCGCGTCTGCGTTTCCAGGATCTGTATCAGGCGCGAGCCGATGACCACCGCATCGGCCACCGCGCTAACGGCGCGCGCCGTGGCAGCGTCTCGGATGCCGAAACCCACGCCCACCGGCACGCCGACATGCCTGCGGATGCGCGGCAGCATCGCGGCCACGGCGTCGGTGTCGAGGTTGCCGGCGCCGGTGACGCCCTTCAGCGACACGTAGTAGACGTAACCGCTGGCGATGCGCCCTACCTCTTCCATGCGCTGCTCGGTCGAGGTGGGCGCCAGCAGAAAGATGAGGTCCAGCCCGGCCGCCTTCAGCTGCGCGGCGAAGGCCTCGCACTCTTCGGGCGGGTAGTCGACCACCAGCAGGCCGTCGACACCGGCCACGGCCGCGTCGCGGATGAAGCTGCCCGCGCCGTGTTTCTGGTCGTAGCGCTCCACGGGGTTGGCGTAGCCCATCAGCACCACCGGCGTGGCGTTGTTGGTCTTGCGGAAGGCCCGCACCATGTCCAGCACCTGCACCGACCCGATGCCACGCGCCAGTGCACGTTCGCTGGCCTTCTGGATCACGGGGCCGTCGGCCATCGGGTCGCTGAACGGGACACCGAGCTCGATGATGTCGGCGCCGCCATCGGCCAGCGCCTGCATGATCTGCGGCGTGAGGTCGACGTAGGGATCACCGGCGGTGACGTAGGGAATCAGCGCCTTGCGGCCCTGCGCCTTCAGCGCGGCGAGGGTGGCGGGGATGCGGCTCATGCCGGGCCCCCCACGACGATGCCACCCTTGACGCCCTGACCGCGGCAGGAAGGCCGGCAGTAGAACTCGGCGCCCGTCAGGTCGGCCACGGTGCCGATGTCCTTGTCGCCACGGCCGCTCAGGTTCACGAGCAGGTGCTGGTCAGGCTTCATGGTCGCGGCGAGTTTCATCGCGTAGGCCACGGCGTGGCTGCTTTCCAGCGCCGGGATGATGCCCTCGGTGCGGCACAGGCGGTGGAAGGCGGCCAGGGCCTCGCCGTCCTCGATGGTCACGTACTCGG
>JAURZK010000066.1 GCA_030653505.1 Rubrivivax sp. | reverse complement strand
TCCACACCGTGTTCCTGTACCACGCCATCCAGGCCGGGCTCGACATGGGCATCGTCAACGCCGGCATGGTGGGGGTCTACGACGACCTCGAACCCGTGCTGCGCGAGCGTGTGGAAGACGTGGTGCTCAACAGGCTGCCGGCCTACAAGGCCGGTGAGCCGCCGTTGTCCGCCGGCGAACGCCTCATCGAAGTCGCCGAAAGCGCCAAAGGCGCGGCCAAGGACGACAGCGCGCGCCTGGCCTGGCGCGCCGGCAACGTCGACGAACGCCTGAGCCATGCGCTGGTGCACGGCATCACCGAGTTCATCACCGAAGACACCGAACTGGCCTGGCGCGCGATCGAGGCCACCGGCGGGCGGCCGCTGCACGTCATCGAAGGCCCGCTGATGGCCGGCATGAACGTCGTCGGCGACCTTTTCGGCCAGGGCAAGATGTTCCTGCCTCAAGTCGTGAAAAGCGCCAGGGTGATGAAGCAGGCCGTGGCCCACCTGCTGCCCTACATCGAGGAAGAGAAGAAGACGCTGATCGCCGGCGGCGGCGAGGCCAAGCCGAAGGGCAAGATCGTCATCGCCACCGTGAAGGGCGACGTGCACGACATCGGCAAGAACATCGTCACCGTCGTGCTCCAGTGCAACAACTTCGAGGTCGTGAACATGGGCGTGATGGTGCCGTGCCAGGACATCCTGGCGCGGGCCAAGCTCGAAGGCGCCGACATCATCGGCCTGAGTGGCCTCATCACGCCCAGCCTGGAAGAGATGCAGCACGTGGCCGCCGAGATGCAGCGCGACGACTACTTCCGCGAGCGCGGCACGCCGCTGCTCATCGGCGGCGCCACCTGCAGCCGCGTGCACACGGCGGTAAAGATCGCGCCGCACTACGAAGGCCCGGTGGTCTACGTGCCCGACGCGTCGCGCAGCGTGGGCGTGTGTTCCGATCTGCTCAGCGACGAACGCGCCGTGAAGTACCTGGACGAACTGCGCGCCGACTACGAACAGGTGCGCAAACTGCACGCCGCGAAGAAGGCCACGCCGCTGGTCACGTTGGCCGCGGCGCGAGCCAACAAGGCGGTGGTCGACTGGGCCGCCTACACGCCGCCGGTGCCGAAGTTCATCGGCCGGCGCACGTTCAAGAACTACGACCTCGCCGACCTCGCCGCCACCATCGACTGGGCACCGTTTTTCCAGACCTGGGATCTGGCGGGCAAGTTCCCCGACATCCTGCGCGACGACATCGTGGGCCACGAGGCGCAGCGTGTGTTCAGCGACGGCAAGCGCCTGCTGCAGCGCGCCATCGAAGGGCGCTGGCTGCAGGCCAGCGGCGTGGTGGCGCTGCTGCCGGCGAACACGGTGGGCGACGACACCATCGAGATCTACACCGACGAAACGCGCACCGAAGTGGCGCTGCGCTGGAACCCGCTGCGCCTGCAGACCGAACGCCCGGTGGTGGAAGGCGTGAAACGCCCGAACCGGTCACTGGCCGATTTCATTGCCCCGAAAGGCGTGAAGGCCGACTACATCGGCCTGTTCGCGGTGACGGCCGGGTTGGGCATCGAGAAAAAGGACAAGCAGTTCACCGACGACCACGACGACTACAGCGCCATCATGCTCAAGGCCCTGGCCGACCGCCTGGCCGAGGCCTTCGCCGAACGCCTGCACCAGCGGGTGCGAACGGACCTCTGGGGCTACGCGCCCGACGAGGCGCTGTCGCCGCAGGAACTGATCGCCGAGCAGTACCGCGGCATCCGCCCCGCGCCAGGCTACCCTGCGTGCCCCGACCACACCGTCAAGCGCGACATGTTCCGCGTGCTGCAGGCCGAAGACATCGGCATGGGCCTGACCGAAAGCCTGGCCATGACACCCGCGGCCAGCGTCAGCGGTTTTTACCTGGCCCACCCCGAAGCCGTCTACTTCAACGTCGGTCGCATCGGTGAAGACCAGCTGGCCGACTGGGCGCAGCGCCAGGGCCTGGCCGAAGCCGACGCCCGGCGGGCGCTGGCCCCCGCCTTGGGCTGACGTCCAGCGGCTGCGTCCGCAGTCGCCGCGGGCGCGGCAGATCGACGACGCCCTGCTGTCCGCCGCGCGCCAGCGCAGCCCCGGAGCCCAAGCCTTGCGCAACTTCGTCACAGGTGCATCAAGGCGTAAGCCTGGCGCCTCCGCGCGGCAATCGACCCCCCGCGCGCCGCCGCAAGCGCGAACAATCGGCACCTGATGCGCGCGCACGCCAGTGCACGCCTGCGAACGCGACGGAGCCCGTACTTGAGAGCCATTCGAAACCCCTTGGCGCCCCTGCTGCTTGCGCTGCTGCTGGCCGGCTGCGGTGGTGGCGGCGGGGGCGACGCCGTGACGGCGCCTGCACCGGCGCCCATCGTGGTCGAGAAACCCGCGACGCACGCCGAAGCCGCGCGCTTCCTCACGCAAGCCACCTTCGGCCCGGTGGACGCCGACATCGACCGCGTGATGGCCGTCGGCTACGCCGCCTGGATCGACGAACAGATGGCTTTGCCCGCCAGCGCGCACCGCGCCACCTGGGAGGCTGCCGACCGCGCCATCAAGGCCGCAGCCCCCAGCAGCGGTGCCGGCCCGAACCAGGTCTTCGATGCGTTCTGGAAGCAGGCCGTCACCGGCCCCGACCAGCTGCGCGGGCGCGTTGCCTACGCGCTGTCGCAGACCTTCGTCATCTCGATGGTGGACGGCACCGTCGAGGACAACCCGCGTGCCGTCGCCGACTGGCTCGACATGCTGGGCACGAAGGGCCTGGGCAGCTACCGCGGCCTGCTGGAAGCGGTGTCGCTGCACCCGATGATGGGCATCTACCTGTCGCACCTGCGCAACCAGAAGTCCATGTCCCGCACCGGCCGGGTGCCCGACGAGAACTACGCGCGCGAGGTGATGCAGCTCTTCTCCATCGGCCTGGTGGAACTCAACGAAGACGGCAGCGCGCGCAGCGCCGGTGGGCAGCCGGTCGCCACCTACACGCAGGCCGATGTCAGCGGCCTGGCCAACGTGTTCACGGGCTGGAGCTGGGCCTGCCCGGACTGGCCCGATAACCGCTGCTTCTCGACCGGCAGCGCCAACGGCAACAGCGACCCCGACCGCAGCTTCAAGCCCATGATGGGCTACCCGCAGTACCACAGCACCGACGCCAAGAGCTTCCTGGGCACCACCATCGCCGAGAAGACCAGCGCCGACCCGGCCGGCAGCCTGCAGACAGCGCTGGACACGCTGGCCGCCCACCCCAACGTCGGCCCCTTCATCGGCCGCCAGCTCATCCAGCGCCTGGTGACCAGCAACCCCAGCCCGGCCTACGTGCGAGCGGTCGCACAGGCCTTCGCGAACAACGGTGCGGGCGTGCGCGGCGACATGAAGGCGGTGGTGAAGGCCGTGCTGATGCATCCCGAGGCGCGGCAGATGTCGGCCACCTCGGGCAAGCTGCGTGAACCCGTACTGCGCCTGGCGGCTTACCTGCGCGCCTTCCCGCACAGCAGCGACACCGGCAACTGGCGTGTCGGCAACACCGACAACGCGGCCACGTCCCTGGGCCAGACACCGCTTCGTTCACCATCGGTGTTCAACTTCTACCGGCCGGGTTATGTCGCGCCGGGCACACAGTCGGCGGACCAGGGCCTGGTGGCGCCCGAAATGCAGATCACCCACGAGACCAGCGCCGCAGGCTGGGTGAACTTCATGCGCGCCAACATCACCTCGGGCGTCGGGGCCAGCAACGGCACCGTCAACGGCGTGGTGCTGAACCGGCGCGACATCCGGCCCGACTTCAGCGCCGAACTCGCGCTGGCCGGTGACGCTTCGGCGCTGGTCGAACGCGTGGCCGGCCGACTGACCTACAGCGCCGGCGCCGAACTGAAGACCGAGATCACCGCCGCCGTGGGGAGCATCGCGATACCGGCGCTGAACACGGCCGGCAGCAACCAGGCGGCCGTCGACACCGCCAGGCGCAACCGTGTCAACGCCGCGATTCTGCTGGTGCTGGGCTCGCCCGAATTCCAGGTGCAGCAATGAAGGCGCCCGAGATGACATCCAGGATCCCTCCTTCGCGCGCCTCGCGCCGCGTCTTCCTGCAGCACGCCGGCACGATGGGCGTGCTGGCCGGCGCCGGCGCGCCGCTGGCGCTGAACCTGCTGGCCGCGGGATCGGCGGCGGCGCAGTCGGCAACGGACTACAAGGCGGTGGTGTGCCTGTTCCTCTTCGGCGGCAACGATGCCTTCAACACGGTGCTGCCCACCGACGCCGGCAGTTGGCAGGCCTACACCAGCACACGCGACCAGGCTCCCGACCCCATCGCGCTGCTGGCCCCCGGCATGGCGGCCAGCACCGGGGCCGCCGTCGGCACGCCGGCACGGCTGGGGGGCGTTTTGCCACTCTTGGTGCCCGATGCACGGGGCCTCAACCCCGGGCGGTCGTTTGGGCTGCATCCGCTGCTGGGCGGCCTGAAGCCGCTCTTCGAGACCGAGCGCCGCCTGGCCATCGTGCCCAACGTCGGGCCGCTGATCCGCCCCACCAGCAAGGCCCAGTACGCCCAGGCGGCCCACCCCAGGCCGGCCAGCCTGTTCTCGCACAACGACCAGCAGAACACCTGGCAGGCGCTGGCTGCCGAAGGCGCCACGCGCGGCTGGGGCGGCCGCATGGGCGACGTGCTAGCGGCGATGAACTCGCGCACCGTGTTCACCTCGGTTTCGGCCACCGGCAACGCCGTGTGGCTGGCCGGGCAGAACGTGCAGCAGTACCAGGTCAGCACCGGCGGCGCGCTGCGCATGGGCGCCGACGACGCCGGCCGCATCTACGGCTCCACCGCAGTGGCCGATGCGCTGCAGCGCATCGCCTCGCGCAGCCGCGGCACGCATGTGCTCGAAGCCGACCTGGCCGCGGTTTCGGCGCGTTCCATCGACGCCGAATTCACGCTGCGCAACGCGCTCAGGCCACCGGGTGATGCGCCCTTCGGCACCGCACCTGCCAGCGGCGGCTACAACGGCAACAACGACCCCAAGATGCTGTACGACAACCCGGTCACGGGCGCGAAGGCGTTCAACTCGACGGCGCAGCAGTTCCAGATCGTCGCGCGCATGATCGACGCCGGCCTCGCAGGCGCCACCGGTGTGCGTCGCCAGCTGTTTTTCGTCAGCCTGGGCGGCTTCGACACGCACGACCTGCAGAACCGCAACCATGCCGACCTGATGGCGCGCCTGGCGCACGCGTTGGCTTACTTCGACGGCGCGCTCGGCGCGCTGAACGCCCGCGACAAGGTCACCACCTTCACGGCCAGCGACTTCGGCCGCAGCTTCACCAGCAACGGCGACGGCACCGACCACGGCTGGGGCGGCCACCACTTCGTGATGGGTGGCGCAGTGAAGGGGGGCGACATCCATGGTCGCTTCCCGATACTGGGCACCAAGAACGGCAACAACAACAACTTCGACAGCAGCCCCGACCAGATCGGTAACGGTGCGCTGCTGCCCGAAGTGGCGGTGGACCAGCTGGGCGCCACGCTGGGGCGCTGGTTCGGTGTCAGCGACACGGCGCTGGCCGACATCTTCCCCAACCTGGCCAACTTCGACGCCGGCAAGCGCGACCTGGGCTTCTTCCTCTGACCCCGGCCGCGACGCGGGCGGCCAGGGCGCGCCGCTATGATCCGCCGCCCCCTGATCCCGCCCCCATGGCCGAGCCCGCCGCCCCCGTCTCCCTGAACAACGCCCAGATGGAAGCCGTGCACCACCTGCACGGCCCCTGCCTCGTGCTCGCCGGGGCAGGCTCGGGCAAGACCCGCGTCATCGTGCACAAGATCGCGCGGCTGCTGCAAAGCGGGCTCGAACCCAAGCAGATCGCGGCCATCACCTTCACCAACAAGGCCGCGGCCGAGATGCGGGAACGTGCCAAGGCCCTGGTGGGCCCGAAGGCCGCGCGCGACCTGGCCGTGAGCACCTTCCATTCGCTCGGTGTGCGCCTGCTGCGCAGCGACGGCGCGCGCGTCGGTCTGAAACCAAACTTCAGCATCCTCGACAGCGACGACGTGCTGGGCGTGGTGCGCGACGCCGGCGGCACCACAGACGCCGCGCTGGCCAAGCGATGGCAGTGGACCATCAGCCTGTGGAAGAACCAGGGCCTGGACGCGGACGCCGCCGAGCGCGCAGCCACCAGCGCCGACGAGCAGGTGGCCGCGCGCGTGATGCGCCGCGTGCAGGAACGCCTGACGGCCTACCAGGCGGTCGACTTCGACGACCTCATCGGCCTGCCGCTGGCGCTGCTGCAGCGCGACGCCGAGGTGCGCGCCAAGTGGCAGGCGCAGTTCCGGCACGTCTTGGTCGACGAGTACCAGGACACCAACGCCGTGCAGTACGACCTGCTCAGGCAACTGGTCGGTGAACGCGGCATCTTCACCGCGGTGGGCGACGACGACCAGAGCATCTACGGCTGGCGCGGCGCCACGATTGACAACCTGAAACGCCTGCCGCAGGACTTTCCGAAGCTGAAGGTCATCGCGCTGGAACAGAACTACCGCAGCACCGGGCACATCCTGCGCGCCGCGAACGCGGTGATCGCGCACAACCCGAAAATCTTCGAGAAGAAGCTGTGGAGCGAGTTCGGAGACGGTGAACCGGTGAAGCTGATCGACTGCGACAGCGAGGAGCACGAGGCCGAACGCGCGGTGTCGCGCATCCAGGCGCTGCGTGGCAACGATGGCCGCAACAAGTTTGCCGACTTTGCCGTGCTCTACCGCGCCAACCACCAGGCCAAGGTCTTCGAGCAGAAGCTGCGCGCCGCGCAGATACCGTACAAGGTGAGCGGCGGGCAGAGTTACTTCGACCGCGCCGAGATCAAGGACCTGTGCGCCTGGCTTCGCCTGCTGGTCAACCAGGACGACGACCCGGCCTTCCTGCGCGCCGCCACCACGCCCAAGCGCGGCATCGGCCACACCACGCTAGGCGCCCTGGGCGAGTTCGCGGCGAAGTGGAAGACCAGCCTCTTCGAGGCGCTGTTTGCGCCCAGCCTGTCGGCCACACTGAAGGGCAAGGCGGTGGAAGCGCTGCAGCAGTTCGGCCGCGAAGTCAGCGAACTGGAGCACCGCTCGCGCCACACCACGGGCGCCGACGACGCGAAGAAGCTGCTGCTGGGCTGGCTGAAGGACATCGGCTACGAACAGCACCTGCACGACGGCGAAGACAGCGAGAAGCTCGCCGCAGCGCGCTGGAGCAACGTGCTCGACTTCGTCGACTGGATCGCCAAGCGTTGCGGCGGCGAGGTCTCGCAGGAGGCCGGATCGACTTTCGTCACTGAAGGCCAGACGGTGCTGCAGGTGGCGCAGACCATCGCCGTCATCATCAGCCTGGCCGACCGCACCGACGAGCAGGACGTGGTGACGCTGTCCACCCTGCACGCCGCCAAGGGCCTGGAGTGGCCGCACGTGGTGCTGGCCGGCGTCAACGAAGGGCTGCTGCCCTTTCAGAGCGGCAGCGAGTCTGCCGAGCCGATGACCCCCGAAAGGCTGGAGGAAGAGCGCCGGCTGATGTACGTGGGCATCACGCGCGCGCGCAGCACGCTGGTGGTGAGCACGCTGCGCCGCCGCAAGAAAGGCCGCGATACCGTGCAGGCCCTACCCAGCCGTTTCATCGCCGAGATGAAGCTCGACGAGCAGGTGGCCAAGGAAGACCCACGCGAAAGGCTGAAGAAGCTGCGCGCCGGGCTGGTGGCGCGCGAAGCCGGCCAGGTGCCGCTGGTGTGAGCGTTGCCGCCGGCAGGTTCTGGCCCGTTGCTGCCGTTCGCACCGTGCGACTCACAGGTCCCGAGGTGCCCAGACCTTGACGTCGGCAAACCCCATCATGCGCAGGACGACGTAGTTCACCGCCGCTTCGCCCAGCGTGTCGGCAAAGACGACGATCTCTGCGTACCGCGGCACACCGGCCTTGTCCAGCGAGTTCCAGATGTCCTTGGCGGGCCGGGGCGTGCCGTCGGCATTCAGGAACTGGGTGTAGGGCAGGTGCAGTACGCGGCCCTCCGGCGCTCGGGACGGCAGCCGTGGGCCGGAGGCGACGTAGACCTTGGGATACCGGCCCTGTTTGCTCGCGGGGTCGCTGACGAGCAGGCCGGTGCGTGGCACGGCCGCATAGGGCGTTGCAGGCGTTGCGGGCGTTGCGGGCGAGGCGGCCGTGGCCGGCGCTGCCGATGGCTTGCTGGCGGCACCCGCGGCCGCCGGCCTCGCCACCTGCTGGCCGAGTTCGGCCCAGCGCTCGGTGCTGTCCAGGAAAATCGAGACCTTCTGCTGCCCCAGGCTTTCCAGCAGCAGAA
Source organism: Rubrivivax sp. (assembly GCA_030653505.1). Taxonomy (GTDB): domain Bacteria; phylum Pseudomonadota; class Gammaproteobacteria; order Burkholderiales; family Burkholderiaceae_C; genus Rubrivivax. The sequence continues at coordinate 24,835 of JAURZK010000066.1, read as the reverse complement.
AGGCGAGCGCCGAGTTCTCGTTGAGCCCACCCTCGGAGACCACCACCGCCTCGTGAGAGCGGTCCACGCCGGCCTGAGCCAACAGGCTGGCCAGGGTGGCTGGACTCTGACGGTGGCTGCTGAAGACTTGCGCGGGCAGGTTCACGGCCAGCGGCACGTGGCCGAGCTGGAAGGCGCCGGCAGCGCGCACGTCCACGATGCTCACCGTCGACAGGCCGAATGCCTTCAGCATCGGGCTGGCCCACGCCTTCAGCCAAGGTGTGTCGCGCGTCAGGTGCGGGTCGCCGTAGGTCCAGACCGGCAGCTCGCGCTCGTCCTGCAGCCAGCCCATCTGCGACTCCTGGAAGAGCTTGACGTTGGGGTAGTCGAGCATGAACTTGAGGGCGAAGAAGGGCACCGCGGCAGCGCCACCGCCACCGCAGTAGGTGAGAACCTGCTGCTCGCGCTTGATGCCCAGGTGGTCGAGCATGCGCTGGATCTCTGGCCGCGACTTGAAGGTCTTGTCGGCGTTGAAGAAGTCCTCGCTCGGCATCAGCGTGGCGTGGGGCACATGGCCGCCGCGGTTGAAGTACGCCGCACCGCCGTAGTAGTAGCTCGGTTGCAGCGCCTCCAGCATGACGTTGTTGCGCGGGTCGCCGGTGGCGGCCAGGAACTCGGGCAGCCGGACTCGCACGTCGGGGTTCAGGGTCGTGACGCGGACCGTGCCCGGTTGCGGCATCGGCGTGGCTTCCTGGGTCACCGCGCCGCCTTCGGCGAGCCACTTGGACAGGCCACCATCCAGGATGAGCAGGCGCTCCGCGGGCAGGCCGTGGTGCACGAGATCCCAGAACAGCCGCGTCGCCATGTAGGTGCCGCCCTGGTCGTAGAGCACGACCTTATGGCCCGGGCCCACGCCCCAGGAACGCAGATGGCCTTCGATCTGCTCGACGGGCAGGTCCTTCGGCCCGAAGGTGAATAGGGTCGAGAGCATGGCGCCCGGAATGTGCCGCTGGCGGTGCAGCGGCGCGGGCGAGGCGTCGACGAGCACGAGGTCGGGGCGCGTCAGGTTTTTCTTGAGCCAGTCGACGCTGGCCAGGTGGCCCTGGATGCCGGTCTCGGCGGCGCTGCAGGGCAGCGCGATCGGCAGCAGCATCGCAGCCAGCCACCAGGCCCAGATCTTGATCAGCTTACCCATCACGCCCTCCCGTGCATGCCGCGAGTCTGCGGCGCAGACGCCCGGCGGGAGCCTATTCGCGTGCCACCACGCCGGCAAGCGGCATGCGATAGGCTGCAGCCTGGCCGCATTGAACGGTGATTCATGGGCGGGCGCCCGGCTGTCAGCCGCGTCTGCAATCGGCAGCTGGCCGGTCCTGCCTTTCCAGGCTGCGGCGACGGGCCGCGCCGACTACGACGGCAGGAAGTCCACCGGCCAGGTGACGACCATCACGTCCACGTCCTTGGCGCCGAAGTCGAACTGGCGTATGCGCGCCAGCAGCTTGCCCTCCAGTTCCGCGGCCTTGAGTTCGCTGCTGACGATGCGCAGGCCCTCGACGATGCCGGCCGGCGAGATCTTCAGTTCCAGCACCACCTTGCCCTGCAGCGCCGGGTCGTCGCGCAGCGCGCGGTTGTACAGCGCGTAGATGGCGCCCTTGTTGCGTTCGAAGACGAGCTTGATGTCCTCGATGCTGCGGCTCCCCTTGCCGCTGCTGCCCTTGGCCAGCGTGCCGCCCTTGCCGCCACCGCCGACACCACTGCCGCTGCCCGTGCCGTCGCGTGCACCACCACCGCCCGGGCCACCACCGCCGCCGCCGCCGGCCACACCCTCGACCAGCGTGGTGGCGCGGCCGGCCAGCCCGCCGCCACCGGTGTTGCGGCTGTAGGCGGCGGTGTTGATGCCGCCGCTGCCGTGGGTGGCATTGCTGGTGAGCAGCGCCCGCACCGGCACGCCTGCTTCGGTGCCGGCACCCACGCCCACGCCGACACCGGTGCCGACACCCGGGCCGGGCTTGATGTCCTGGCGCAACTGCACCGCGGCCGGTGCGCCGCTGAGGTCGGCGAGTTCGTTCTTCAGCGCCAGCAGGCCGACCCCGCTGGCCTTGCGGCGCGCGTTATCGAGCGCCACGTCACCGGGCGGCTTGCCTTCGATGGGACGACGCGCCTCGGGCACGGGCGCCGCCTTCTTCGGCGGCGTCGGCGGGGCCGGTGTGTCCCTGGCCGCTTCCGGCTTGGTCTGCGCCACCTCGGTGGCAGCCTCGGGCCTGGGCGGCGGCGGCGGTGCGGGCGGCGTGGGCTGGCGTTCGAGCAGCAGGCGCGCCATCGGCGGTGGCAGTGGCTGGGCTTCGGTCCGCTCGGCTTTGCGCAGCGGCACGAAGGGCAGCACGATGGCCAGCAGCAGCACCAGCGCGCCGATGCGTTTGAGGATGCTGCGGAAGCGCCGCTCGTCTGCGGCCGAGACCGTCCACGGCAGTACGGCGGCGCGGCGCGCCAGGCCGGCCAGCGCCGGCAGGCCGCCTGGCGGCAGCGCGGGGTGCGGCGACGACGGGAAGGCGAAGGTGGCGCTGGTTGCCATCACGCGTCCATCCGCTGCCGCACGGCAAACGAGACATCGCTGAAGCCGGCGCGTGCGCAGGTGGCCATCACCTTGCGCAGCAGCTGGTAGGGGATGTCCTTGTCGGCCATGATGGTGACGGCGTGGCCATCGCTCTCGATCCTGTCGCGGTTCTCGGCGCGCACCACCGGGCGCGCGGCCAGCAGGTCGAGTTCGGCCTTCAGCCCGGGAATCAGGTCGTCGCCGCCCGCCATCGCCTCGCTGACCAGCGCCACGCGCCGTCCTGCGGCCAGGATCTCGTCGCCGGCCACCACCAGCACCACGGTGTCCTTGGGTTGCTGGTTGCTGTTGGCCAGTGGCAGGTGCACGGCCTTCGGGCTGACCAGTGTTTCCACGCCGCTGGCGCTGGACAGTAGGAAGAAGATGAGGATGGTGAAGACGTCGATCAGCGCGACGAGGTTCATGTCCATCGCCGTGCTGTTGCGCGACTTGCGCTGGGCGCGTCTCTCCAGGCGGGTCAGCGTGGACATCAGCTGTTCCCCTTCGCCGGCGCAGCGGCGGCGGCCTTCAGCGTCTTGCCGGCCTTGCCGCCGCCCAGCAGCGGCGCGTCACCCACCGAGATGTTCGGGAACAGCTCGGCACGCACCACCTTCGGCCCCTGCGCGGTGACGGTGCCGCGCACCGCGTCCATCACCTGCACCAGCTGGTCGTAACTGGTGTCGGGCTCGGCCAGCAGTGTGGCCTCGCGCTTGTCGGGGAACTTGCCCTTGACCAGCAGCATCAGCTGCTGCAGCGCCTTCACGTCGTGTTCGGCGCCCGTGCGTTCGATGCGCTGGATGAGGCCACCGATGCGGTCGCCCACCTCCAGCGCATCCTTGCGGATCACCACCTCGAGTTGCAGGTTGTCGACCTTGATCTGCTCCACCGCAGATTGCTGCGCGGGCAGCTGCAGGTCCATCACCGCCAGCCGCGTGAACACGGCGGTGGAAAGCAGGAAGGGCACCAGCACCACGATCAGGTTGATGAAGGCGGTGATCTCCAGGTGCGGCACTTCCTTGCGCAATCGGCGCGGTCTCATGGCGGCCCTTGATGTGCGTCGTTGGAAGGGCGGTCAGTCGGCCGTGCCCATCGCCCGCATGCCGGGCGCCTGCTGAGGCTCGCGGTAGTCGCGGCCCTGCGATTCGCCTGCCAGCCGCTGCACCAGGTTCAGGAAGGTGATCTTGGCCGCTTCCAGGCTGTCGACGATCTCGCTCGCCCGCGCCTGCAGGAAGGCGTGGATGAGCAGGAAGGGGATGGCCACCATCAGCGCAAAGGCCGTGTTGTTCATGGCCACCGAGATCGACGCGCTCAGCAGCTCGGCCTTCTCGGCCGGGTTGACCTGCGCCACCGCGGTGAAGCCCTTGATGAGGCCGATGATGGTGCCCAGCAGGCCCACCAGGGTGATGGTGTTGGCGAAGGTGGCGATGTAGTGGGTGCGCTTTTCCAGGCGCGGCACGATCTCCATCATGCCTTCCTCCATCGCGTGGTCGATGTCCTCGCGACGGCGTGCGCTCTGCATGCGTGCCAGGCCGTTGGCGACGATCTTGCCGATGCCCGCCTCGCTGCTGGCCACCGCGCCGGCGGCTTCCTTGAACTTGCCGCCCTGCAGCATGGGCAGCACCTGGTCCCAGAGCTGGCGGTTCTCGCTGCGCGCGCGGCGCAGGAAGATGAAACGTTCGACGGCGATGGCCAAGCCGATGGTCATCATCGCCAGGCTGGGGTAGAGGAAGGGGCCGCAGTCGACGAAGAACTTGACGACGGTGTTGAAGGTGTTCATCGGGGGGCTCCGGTGGGGGCGGGTGCGGGGTTGGCGGGAATGGGCGGGGCAGTTGAGTCTTGTGCTTTGGCGGCGCGCGCCTGAAGCTGGCCGGCGTAATCGACCTGACGGCGGAAGACCTCGCGGTCGACCGGTGCCAGCGCTTCGTCGAGCACGCTGTGCACCGGGCGGCCGTTCAGCTGGCCGGGCAGCGGCTTCTTCCAGGGCACGATGTAGAGCACCTTGGGCAGCTCGCGGTTGCCCAGGATCTGCGTGCGGTCGATGTCGGCGCGGTCTTGCGCAGGCGCGCCGGCGGCCGCGAGCAGCAAGGTCGCTGTCAGTGCCGCCGTCCGTGCGTTTCGCAGGGCAGGCAAGGGGTGTTTCATGGCGTGTCCTTGCGGGCCGTGGTGGCCACCTTCGCGGGCGCCTCGGCCGAAGCGGGGCCGGCCGGCGTGGGCTTGCGCGACTTCAGCTCGGCCGCCCAGCGGCCGAGCACCGGCGCGTCGGCGGGTGAAAGTTCCTGGCAGCGCTGGTAGAGCGCCAGCGCGCGGCTGTTGTCGCCCAGGTAGAGGTCGAGCAGGATGGCCAGGTTGAGCTGCGGTGCGGTGGCGTTGGGGTTCAGCGCGATGGCGCTGTCATAAGCGGCGCGCGCAGCTTCGAAGTGGCCGGCGCGGCGCAGGGCTATGCCCAGCTGGTTGAGCAGCGCCACGCGCTGAACGGCATCGGGTCGTGGTAACGCCTGCAGCGCGGCTTCCAGCGCCGCCACATCGGTGGGCAGGCTGGCATCGGCACGTTCGGTCTTGCCGTAGCGCACGGGCTTGAGCTGTGCCAGCGCGGTGTAGCTGCGCTGCACCCAGGTGTCGAAGTGGCCCGCGGCGGCGCGGCGCGCGTTGGCCTCGAAGAGTTCGATGGCCTTCTCCTCGAAGGGGAAGGCCTGCTCTTCGAGCATCACGTTGTACTGCTCCAGCTCGGCCTTGTTCAGCTTCTTCGGCCGCGCCGAGGTAATGAGTGCCTTGCCGAAGTCCTGGTAGAGCGCGCCGGTGTGGAAGGTGGCGGCCGTGACCACCTCGGCCACGCCCGCTTCCGAGGCCAATGCGTAGGCGCGCAGCGCCTCTTCCATCTTCGCCTTCTTCAGCTTCAACTGCTGCGCCAGCGGCTCGACGAGTGCGACCTGGCGGTAGGCGGCCAGCACCGGCTCGGCCAGCGCCAGCGTGGCCAGGCCACCCAGCGCGCGCGTGCGCGGCGTGCGCGTATCGCCAGCCTGGGCGTCGGCCTGCTGAACCGCGCGTTGCCAGACGGCAGCCTGTGCGGACTGGCCGTCCTGGCGCGAGAGTTCGGCCAGGCGCCAGCGCGCTTCGACGGCGGTTTCCAGCGGCTGCGGGTACTGCTGCAGGTAACGTTCGTAGGCCTTCAGCGCGGTGGCCATCAGCGGCGACGCGGCCTGCAGCGGCGTGGTCGCCGGTGTGCCGGCCTTCGTGTTGCGTGTGGCTCTCGCCGGGGTCGGGCGCGCGGAGGCGGTGGTGCGCGCTTTCGCGGCGGGTGCTGTGCCGGCGGTGCGTGCAGCGCCCGCCGAGCTGCGTTCCTTCACGTCGGCCAGCACCGCCTTCTCGTGCAGTTCGGCGGCCTGCCACAACACGCCGCGCGCCAGCGTCGTGTCGCTGGTGGCCGCGTGCACACGTTCGAACTCGGCCGCGGCCAGGCTGTTGCGGCCCAGTTCCAGGTAGGCCAGTGCCAGGCGCGGCGCCACCTCGGCCAGCAGCGTGTGGCCGGGCTGCTGGCGGCGGAAGTCTTCCAGTGCCGACGCGGCGGCTTCCCAGTCCTTCAGCGCGATGAGCGCGGCGGCGGCGTCGAACTGCGCACTCGCGCGCACCGCCGAGTTGGCCGCCAGCCCGGCGCTGGCGCCCAGGGCAGCCACACGCTGGAAGTGGCCGACGGCGGCACGGCCGTCGCCGTTGCCGCGTGCGGCTTCGCCCTGCTTGTAGATGGCCGCGGCCAGGCGTTCGACGAACTCGGCGCGGCCGGGGCTGCCGGGCGGGCTCAGCGCCAGCACCTCGCCGTAGGCCGCTTCGGCCTCGGCGTGGCGGCCCTGATCGAAGGCGTGATGGGCCAGCACCGTCCACGCCGTGCGGCGCAGTTCGGGCGTGGGCGGCGGCTGCAGCGCCAGCGCCTGGCGTGCCACGGTAGCGGCGGGGTCGGCGTCGCCCAGGGCGAACAGCTGTTCCGATGCGCGCACCCGCACCGCGCCGTTGCGTGCATCGGCGGGGAAGGCGGCGGCAAAGCGCAGTGAACTGGCGACGGCCGTGCGCTGCAGCGCGGTGCGCTGCGCGGCGTCGCGGCTGTCCTTTTCTTGCGCGGCGTAAGAGAGCAGCGCGGCATAACCGGCGTCGGCGCGGCGCACCGGCGCCGCCGGCGTGGCGGCCGCAATGGTTGCGGGTACATCCACCGGGGCATAGGCCACGGCCTCGTACTCGCGCGCGGCGTCGGCCCAGCGTTTGTCCTCGAACAGCAGTTCGGCGAGCAGGAAGCGGTTGGCCGGTGCTTCGATGTCGGTCGGGAAGCTCGCCAGCAGTGTGCCGTACCAGCGCACAGCTTCCTGCACGTCGGCCGTGGCCTTGCTCTTCTGCGCCAGCGCGTGGTGGTGTCGCGCCAGTTGCACCAGGTGCGTCTTCACCAGTGCCTGCGCACCCTGCCAGCCGCTGGGGTTGGCACGGCGGAAGTCGCTGTCGACACCGTAGCGCAGCACGTGATCCTTCTTGGCCTGCAGCGCCAGCGTGTCGAAGCCGTTGCGTTCGTAGATCTCGATCACGCGCGCCTGCAGCAACGGCGCCTGCGCGTGCAGCGGCTGGCGGCGCACGAAGAGGGCGTAGGTGTCCGCAGCGTCCTTGATGCGTTCCTGGCGGATGTAGAGCTCGCCCAGGGCGCTGTAGACGCGGAACTGGTAGCCGTCGCGCGCCGGTGTGTCGATGTAGCGCGGGATGCTCTCGGCGCCTTGCAGGTTGGCGAGCGCGATGCCCATGACGCGGAAGCTGTCGTCGACCAGTTCGCGGTCGGCGCGCGTGAGCGCACGCACGTTGGCCAGGTCGGCCTCGTCGCGCACGCTGACCGGCAGGCCGCCGAGCTTGAGGTCGAGCACACCGAAGAAGGGCTGCAGCGCCTCTTCCAGCCGGCCCTGCTTGAACAAGGACCAGCCCTGCATGTAGAGCGCCCGTTCGACGAAGGGCGAGGCGCCGCCACTGCCCAGCACCGCGGCGTAGGCGGTTTCGGCTTGCTTGTAGTCGCGCATCGCGAAGAGCAGTTCGCCGCGCCGGAACTGGGCTTCGTCGGCGTGCGGCGTGTCGGGGAAGGTGGAGACCAGGCGCGTCAGCGTCTTCAGCGCCTTCTCGAGATCACCGCCCTGTTCCTGCGCACGCGCCAGCTGGTAGAGCACGCGGTGGTTGCCGGCGTCCTGCGGGTAGGCCTTGAGGAACTCCTCGTAGCGCGCGATGGCGGCCTTGTAGTCGGGCTCGGCGCCGGCGGCGGCCGTGGTCTCGGCAGCGATGCGGTCGGCGCGGTCCATTTCCAGGTCGCCCAGGCGGCGCAGGGCCTCGGGGCGCTGCGGCGCTTTGGGCGCGGCCTGCAGGAACTGGCGGTAGGCGGCGATGGTCTGCTCTTCGGCCACGCCAGTCACTGCATCGGGGGCCACCGTGAATTGGCGCGTGCCCAGGCTGGCCAGCGTGGGCTGGTCGTCACCGGGCAGGGTCTTGCGGCCGGCGCAGCCGGCCAGCAGCAGCGTGGTGGCCAAGGCCAGCACCGACAGGCGCGGCGACAGGCAGATGGTCTTCGACCTGCGGCTCACCGTGCCACCCCGGCGGCCGTGCCGCGCTGTGCGAACTGCGCCTGGTCGTGGATCTGCGCGATGGCCAGCCGTGCCTGCGCGGCGTAGACCGTCAGGCGCTCCTGCTGCGCTTCGAGTTCGGCCACGGCGATGTCCTGCAACTGCGCCTGCACGGCCTGCGCGGTCAGCGCGATGCCGGGGCGCAGTGCGCTGACCTGCTGCGCCAGTCGCGCGATGCGCTCGGCGAAGGCGGCGTGGCGCGCCGGTTCTTCCTGCTGGGCGCGGGCGAGTGCGGCGTCCTGCCCGCGGGCACGGTCCAGGCCGGTGTTGGTGGCACGCATGGCCTTGCTGGCCTCCCAGCCGCGGGCGCTGAACTCCTGCGTCAGCTGCCAGATCAGTGCACCGGCGGCGCGGCGCAGGCGCTCGGCGGTGTCGGTGGGCAGTTCCACCTCAGGCTGGCCGCTGGCAGCCTGAAGCGTCGCCTGGCCGCGCGCCACACGTTGCAGCAGGCGCCGTTCACTTTCGTCGGCATACGCCGCGGCATCAACTTCGGCCTGCACGCGTGCCAGTTCGGCGGCGAGCGCATCGCGGCGCTGCGAGAGTGCGGCGATGTCGGCGGCGCCGGTGTTCGCGCGCACGGCCGGCAGCTTCTCGGCGTAGGCGCGGGGGCGGTTGTCGAGCATGTCGGTGTAGACGCCCAGGCTGTCCTGCCACTGCGCCAGGTTGCCGTCGAGGAACTGCAGGTCGCGCAGGTTCCTGAACGCGGCCTGGAAGTCGTGGCCGGCCAGCAGCGGTGCCAGGTGCGCGCCGTGCGGCATCTGCGGCAGCGCGCGGATGCCGGCCGAGGTGTTCAGGCCCGCCGCTTCGGTGTTCTGTGCCAGCAGGTCGCGCACCAGGGCGCCGGCGCGGATGGCGGCAATGGACTCGGCCAGCGCCTGCCTTTCCTGCTCGAAGCTCTCTGCCGCCCGCTCGTAGCCCTTGAGCGCGCTGCCGTAGGCGCGCAGTTCGGCCATGGCGTAGGGCAGGGCGATGCGTGCTTCCAGCACCGCACCGTCGGCGCCGCCGGCCGAGCCGCGGCTGGCCAGTTCGGTCCACGGCGCCAGCGCGAGTTGCGGATCCTTCAATTCGGCCGCGGCCCAGCCGAAGCCCAGCAGCGCCTTGTTCGACGAGGGGCCGTTCAGGCGCACGCGCTGCAGCGCCGCGCGCGCTTCGCGCGGCTGCTGCGCCGCGAGCGTGGCGAAGCCCAGGGCCACGTTGGCGCGGTCGCGCAGGCTGCGCAGTTCTTCGTTCGGCGCCGGTGTCTGGCCGACGGCTTCGAGCAGCGCGTGGCCCTGCTTCACGTCGCCGGTCTTCACCAGCGCGACGCCGAGGTTGTAGCGGGCATACAGGCCTGCGTGCGGCGCGGCCTTGGGGTCGGCCTGCAGGGCGTCCAGCAGCGCGGCAGCGCCGGCGTAGTCGTCGCGCGCCATCAGCAGCTGCGCATGCAGCAGCTGGCGTTCGTCTTCCAGCGCGCCGGGCAAGGGCGCGGTTGTGCGCGCCAGCGCCTCTTCGGCCAACGTGTTCAAGCCACGCTGGTGGCGCACCTGGGCCAGGAAATACCAGGCGCGGTTGCGCACCGCGGGTGTCGTGTTGTTCTCGATCAGCCGCGCAAACACCGTGGCCGCTTCGTCGTGCAGCCCGTAGGCGAGCAGCATGCCGCCGCGCAGCACCTCGGCCTCGTCGTCGTGCGGCGCGATGCGACCGAAGTGCTGCGACACCATCAGGCCGGTGAGCGCGGAGAAGGTGTGGTCCTGGTAGAACTGGAACAGCGTGTCGCCGTAATGCGGTGCGGCGAGCACTTGCGGTGCACCCGGTTCGTGACGTGCGGCAGGTGCGGTGCCCTGGGCCGCGGCCGATCCGATCGTCCACGCCGCGACCGCCGCAAGCCAGCGAACGCCGCGGAACCGGCTCTGCCGGGCCGCCGCAGGCGCTTCGGGGGCGCGCTGGTTCACCACACCTTGACCTCGAATTCGGGTTGCAGCTTGGCCTGCGCGTCGCGAATGCGCAGCTCGATGTAACGCGGGTCGACGCCCTTGTCGAAGTCCAGCGTTGTGCCGCGCTTGTAGTCGCGTTCGTGCGGGCCGCGGCCGGTGAAGAAGGCCGTGAGCTGGTGCTTGCCTGCGCGCAGGTTGCCCAGGTAGACACGTTGCACGCCACCGCGGTGCAGCGCCTGCACTTCCAGCGGTGTGTAGAGGTGCGTGGCCACGACCTTGTCGCCGAGCTTGATCTGCACCGACTCCAGCTCGAAGAGCTTGCCCACGTCCATGCTGACGAACAGCGCCACCTGCGTGCCGGCGGGATAAAGCAACTCCTCTTCCAGCACCAGCAGGTCGCGGTTGAGGCGGATGACGTCGGCCTTGAGCTGCTGCACACGCGCGTCCAGCGCCGCCGGCTCGGCCGGCGCGCTGGCGGCCGCTGCCGCCGGCAGGGCGGCTGCGGGCGCCGCGGCTTCGGACGCGGCCGCCGGCAGGGCCAGCAGCAAGGCCGATAACAGCGCCGCGAGCAGCAGCCAGCTCAGCGCAAGGAAGGAGACGAGTCGCGTAGGCATGGCGGTTCCCGGAGGTCTAGAAGTTGGCCAGCACCATCAGCTGCAGCACGTTGGCGTCGTAGCTGTAGGCGCCGCCGGTGCGCAGGTCGGTGAAGTCGGAGAAGCGGAAACTCTTGCGCTCGTAGGCGCCGACGAGCTTCACGTCCCAGCCTGCGGGCAGCTTGGGCCAGGTGTAGCTGAGGCGCGCGCCGACCGAGGTGCTCTTGAAGGTGCTGAGCTGGCGATTGCGCGAGACGTAGACCGTCTCGACCTGCGCGTTGTCGCTGTAGAAGAGCGCCTTGTTCTGGTTGTAGAAGCGCATCGTGGCGTCGAGCAGGAAACGTTCGCCCAGGTACTTCGCGAAACCGAACTCGGTGGTCGTGGCCTTGATGTCCCAGTTGTCCCAGTAGCTGCGGAACTCGGCGCGCACCGAGCTGCCGGACACGTAGGCCCCACTGTCGTAGAGCGTGCGCAGCTTCACCGCGCGGCTGCTGCGGGTGCGCGGGTTGCGCTCGGGCACCGCGGCGCCGAACACACGTGCGGCGCGGTAGGGGCTGCCGAGGTAGCCGCTGTCGGCCACCGCCTCGGCGTTCAGGCTCATCAGCCAGCGCGGCGTGAGGATCTGCGTCACGCCGGCGCGGTACTGCCAGTGGCTGGCCTGGTCGATCCAGCCCTGCTCGCCCTTCTTGCCGACCTGGTCGCGGGCGCGGGTGAAGCCCAGGCTGACGGTGGTCATGCCGCCGAAGACCTCGTGCGAGACATCGGCGTTCACCGCCTCGGCGATGTAGTCGGGCTCGGTGCTGCGCGACACACCCACCGACAGCAGGCTGTCGCGCACCAGCGCATCGGCGCTGAGGTCCCACGCGGTGCGTGTTTCCTTGAACGGGCTGGCGGTGGTGACGACGTCGATGCTGGCGTTGCTGACCGCGTCGACGTAGTACTGCGCCGAGAGTGACACGCGGTCGGCCAGGCTCTTGCGCACCAGCAGCGCCGGCCCCGTGGCCTTGACGCCGCCGCCGTCGTAGACGTGGTAGATCGCCTCGGCCTTGTTCTCGGGCAGCGTCGCGGCGCTCGCGGTGCCGACCGCGCCGCCAGCCATCGCCGCGCCGGGCAGGGCGCGGCCCAAACTGCGCAGCACGGACCAGATGCGACGCAGCATTTCAGTTGCAACCACAGCCGCCACCTTGCACGCCGGTGGCGCCGCGCGCCCCTTCGCGCACGAGGTGGATGTGTTCACGGTGCTTGTCGGCCAGCGCGGTGCGCGACCACTGCATCACCGGATCGGCCAGGTGTTCACGTTCGTAGGGCGCGACCCAGGGTTTGACGGCACAGCCCTGCAAGGCTGTCAGGACGAGCGTGCCGACGGCGAGGAAGACGGTGCGGGACATGGCGCTCATTCCTTGACGAGTTCGCGGATCTGCTTTTCGTAGGCGTCTTCCATGCCCTCGCGGTAACCGCGGTGCAGGTAGCGCACACGGCCGTCGCGGTCGATGAGCACCGTGGCCGGCATGCTGCCCATGTCGTAGCGCTTGATCACGGCCTTGTCGGCGTCCAGCAGCACGGGGAACTTCAGCCCCAGCCGCGCCGCGGCGGCCACGGCCTGGCGCGGGTCGTCGTCGACGTTGACACCCAGCAGCGTGAAGCCGCTGGCCTGGTACTTGCCGTACAGGCGGTTCAGGTGCGGCATCTCCTGCTTGCAGGGGCCGCACCAGGTGGCCCAGAAGTTCACCATCACGACCTGGCCGCGCTGTTCGTGCAGGCGCAGGTTGCGGCCCTCGGCGGTCTTCAGCGTGAAGTCGGGCGCTGCGCTTTGCGTGGTGACGACGGCCTGCGCTGGCCCGGCCAGGGCCGCCAGCGTGAGCACGAAAGCGAAAGGTGGGAATGAGGTGAAGAGACGTCGCATGGGTGTCAGAAGAAAACGGTGATGCCGGCGCTGAGCTCGATGTTCTGCGTGCTGCTGCGCTTGCCCAGCAGATCGAGCGTGTAGACGTGGTCGCGTACATCGGCCTGCACGGCCAGCCAGTCCTTGAACACGACGCGCATGCCGAAGCCGGCGGTGATGGTCTGGCGCTTCTGGCCGGCGAAGTCGGTGCTGCCGACGCCGGCGACGATGTAGCCCTGCGAGATCTTGGCGTTGCTGCGGCCGAAGAACACTTCGCCCGGCAGCAGGTTGTAGCCGGCCACCACGTTGTAGTAGCTCAGCTTCTGCTTGGGGCTGGGGAAGATGCCGACGTTGGGGAAGACGACGCGGAAGTCCTCGTCGCTGACCTTCGTGCGCCCGAACGTGCCTTCGACGAAGATGTCCTCGGTGACGTGGTAGCCCAGTCGCAGGCCGCTCACGGCGCTGTTGCCGAAGTTCTGCGTGGCGTAGCTGCCGGCGAACAGGCCCACCGAGAAGTCGTTCGACGCAAAGCGTGGCAGCTTCACGTCGCGGCGGTCGACCTGCGGCACGATGACCTGCTCGGTCGGCTGTGGCCCGGGCGTCGCAGGTGCCGGGGTTTGCGCCCAGGCGGGCAGGCTCGAGGCGAGTGCCACCGTCAGCAGGAGTCTGTTCTTGTGGGGCATGGTGTGGTGGCTCAGAAGTAGAAGCCGAGACCGGCGGTGAGGCTGCGGTACTCGGTGCTGCGTGTGTCGGCGACGAAGGCGGTGTAGAGCGTCCAGTCCAGCCGCGCCGTGAAGCGTTGGCCGAGGTGCCAGCGCACACCCAGCGAGGCGTGTGCGAGCTTGGCGTCGGTGATCGCGGCGTCCACCAGGCTGCTGTTGGGGATGTTGCGGAACTGGCCCAGGCCGACAGCGAAGTAGGGCGAGAAGCGGCGGTCCGACCAAGGCTCGCTGACCAGGCTGACATGCCAGAAGTCGGTGCCCGAGAACAGGCCCTGCACCTGGCCCACGGTCAGCTCGGCGCCCAGCGTGTCGGCCAGGCGCGCCTGCAGGCCCAGGCGCAGCATGGGTTCGCCCTTGAAGCGGCCCCAGCCGCCGCTGAACTCGACGCGGCGCAACAGGTAGTCGTCGAGCAGCATTTCGCGGAAGGTCTTGGTACTGCCGGCGGCGGTAAGCGTGCTCTCGAGCTGGTTGCGCTGCACCCAGCCCACCTGGCCGCCTTCGGCGCGCACGCGGTACCAGTCGGTGCGGCGCAGTTCCACCGCCACCCACTGCGCCCTTTCGACGACGAAGTAGACGGGGTAGCCGCGGCCGGGGCCGGTGCGCAGCTCGAGATAAGGCTCTGCGACCTGCAGGCGTTCGCTGTTGGCCGGGGCATCGGCGGCGTTTGCCGGCAGCGCGGCACTGGCGAGCAGCTGCAGCGCCAGCACGAAGACCAGAGCGCGCGACAAAGGAGACCGCGGTCGGTGGGGCAGGGAAAGGGGGGACTTCACTCGAACCTGCATGCGCCGGTGCTGGCGTCGAACATGACCGCGGCGGCGCTGCCGAATTCGTCCTGGCCTTGCGGCATCGGACGGCTGATCCAGTACCGGATCAATTTCGCCTCCGCACTGTCCACGCTCTCGAAGACGATGCCGCCGCCGTGCAGCACGCCGCGCACCAGCGGCTTGTTGAGCAGGCGGCTGTCGTCGGGTGCGCCGACCACGCTCTCGCCCAGCGACGAGTAGTAGTTCTTGTACATGTCGGTGGCACGCACCTCGTCGGCGGTGGCGCCGCTGGCCGCGGGGGCCGCGCCTTGCAGCAGGCGCAGCGCGCCGCCGGTGCCGGTGACGTTGTCGTGGCAGCCGGCCGAGGCGCAGGTGTTGACCGATATCGCGCCGTTGATGTTCACCGGCAGCGGCGTCTTCAGCACCTCGTTGACGCAGCGCTCGAAGTAGGCGTAGGACAGCTTCTGCCCGGTGGCGCCCGGCGGGTTGGCCAGCGTCGGCGGGTTGTCCAACGGACTGCCGCCGCCGCAGGCGACGATGGCCGTGGCCGCCGTGGCCAGCGTGATGAAGAGTCGGCTGTTGTAGGGCGGGGTCATGCGTGCTCGGGTGTCGTCACGGCGTCGGACAGCCGCGTGCGATCCAGTTGGCGATGCGCGTGTAGCCGGTGCTGCCCACCGGCAGCAGCGCGGTGGTCTGCGCGATGTCGCCGGCCGGGTGCGGCACGGTGGACGGCCGCGAGAGCAGCGGGTTGTTGGCGCTGTTGCAGGTGTCGTTGACCATCGTCAGCGTGACGTTGAAGTCGCCCTCGGCACTGCCCGTCAGCACGAAGCGGTTGCGCGGCGCGCCCAGGCCGGCCTGGTGGCAGGCGGCGCACTGCGCCTGCAGCACGGGCTGCACTTCGGCCAGGAAGCTGGCCTGGCTGAGCGTGCTTACCGAGCGCACGCCGCTGCCGGCGTCGAAGGGGTCGTTGTAGTACTGGCCGCCCAGGTCCATCCACTCGGCGAGCAGGCGCTTCTCGGCCTTGTTCAGCAGCGTGGCGTGGTCGGGGATGGTGGTGGTGACGGCCGTGGCGCCCGTGCCCGTGGTCACGCTCGCCGGCGGGTTGGGATGGGCGGTGCGTGCGCCGGCGCCAGCCAGCAGGGTCTGGCCCCAGACGATTTCCGTCAGCCGGCTCTTGCGCGCCTGGCCCGCGGTGTTGGCGGCACCCGAACTGGTTTCCACCAGCGGCGCGCCGCGCACGACTTCCGGTATGCCTTCGCGCACGCGGATCACCGGCAGGCCGGTGACGGCGTCGATCACTGGGTCGCCCAGCAGCAGTTCCTCATACGACACCAGGCGCCCGGTGCCGGCCACGGTGGCGCGCAGGTCGAGCTTGACGGCGTCGGCGTGGCAGTTCGTGCAGGTGTGGGCGCCGCCCGCGCCGCGGGCGCGGGTCCACAGCGGCTGGATGTGCTCGGGGTAGTTGATGACGCCGTTGACGGGCGCGGCGGTGACGAGGTCGTCGGCCGCGTCCGGGTTGCCGCGGTAGCGCAGGCTGATCGTCGGCAGCGCCTGCACGCCGGCCTGCGTGGTGTCGGCCCAGCGGTCGTTGAAGACGGCGTCGGCCGACAGGTTCAGCGCGGCCGGCTGCAGCCGCGTCAGCAACGAAGCCAGCGTCTCGCCGCTCTGGTGCTGGGCTGCCAGCGTCTGGTTCAGGCCGGCCGGCAGCGTGTTGACGACGACGCCGGAATTCAGCGAAGCGCCGCGGCGCGGGCTGTGGCAGCCGTCGCAAGTGCGGCGCTCGCCTGGCCGCACCTGGATCCAGTTGGTGTGCGTCTGGATGGCGCGGCCCTCGCTGTCGACGATGGACAGCGCCAATGGCACGTCGGCCGGCACCTTGAGCTTGAAGCTGCCGTCGGGTTCGATGGGCGCGTAACCCAGGATCTGCTGCTGTTCGAAGTCGGTCTCGCCGATGGCCTGACGCAGGCCCATCGAGCCCGATGGCGGCGGCACGCCGCGAATGGCGCGCACGAAACGTGCCGGGGCACAGCCGTAGGCGGGGTCGGCCGGGTTCTTCATGCGCGCCAGGTCGGGCACCTGGGTGCGTGTGTCCGCCGGGTCGGTGGTCGCGGTCAGCGGGATGCTGTGCACGCAGCCGGCGGGGCGGTCGGCGGCGACGAACATCGGCTCGGCCATGCGTTGCAGGCCGTCGGTGTCGTAGACGCTGCGCACCTCGATCAGCGCCATGTCCTGGGCCTGCAGCACCGGGTCGACGGTGGTGGGCTCGACCACGTTGGGCTCGGGCCGCACCTGCAGCGCGATGGGGTCGGTGAACATGAAGCCCTCGGGCGGCGAGGCCACCACGAGCCAGGTCTTCCTGGCCGGGTCGAACATGTAGATGCCGTAGGCGGCCGGGGCGTTGTCGCGCACGGGGTCGGCGGCGCGTGCGGCCATCGTGCGGTTGGTGTCGGCGAGCATGGCCTTCTCGTCGTCGGTCAAGGTCGTGCACAGCGCCGACACGCCGTTGCGCGTCACCGCGCAGGGGCGCCAGGCGACGAGCACGCGGTCGCTGCCGTCCCACAGCGGGTAGGGCGTGGTGGCGCGGCCGCCCAGCGCCAGCGCGCGGCCGTCGGTGAGCGCGTTGTCGGTGATCTCGACCTGCCCGCCGGCCGCCGGCACGCTGGTGCTGGCTGGCGTGTTGATCTCGCTGTAGCCGGCGGCGTTGATCAGGTGCATCGAGCCGCCTTCCTGCGTGCCCGACAGCGGCATCAGCGAGCTCAGCACATGGCCCTTGAAGGTGCCACGCGGGTCCATGTCGCGCGGGTGCAGGTAGCTGTTGCCGGGGCTGTGCGCGCCGTAGAGCACGAAGAGGTCGGTGCCGTCGGGCTTGGCGCGGAAGACGGCGAAGCGGTTGCGGTCGGCCACGTGCTCCCAGCGGCTGAACATGATGTCGCCGTTGGGCCGGATGACCGGGTTGCGGTCGTGGCTCTGGTTGAAGGTGATCTGCTGGATGTTGCTGCCGTCGGGGCCCATGGTGTGCAGGTTCAGCACGCGTTCACGCTCGTACTCGTCGGCGGCGAAGTAGGCACGGCCCAGCGCCTGGTTCAGGCTGCTCTTGGCCTGGCGGTTGCTGGCAAAGACGATGCCGCGGTTGGCGGGCAGGTAGACGGGGTCGACGTCGTCGTTGGTGATGGAGGAGGTGATGCGGCGGAAGGTGCCGGCGGTCAGGCCGCCTCCTGCCGCGGTCGTCATGTCGTATTCCCAGATGTTCCAGCGCCCGGTGCAGGCCTTCACGCCGCCGGGCGTGTCGTCCACCGTGGCAGTGCTGCTGGCCGGGCAGCGCATCGCGAAGACGACCTTCTTGCCGTCGTAGCTGACCTCGGGGTCGGACGCATCGCCCAGCCCGTCCGTGAAGCGCGCGGTGAGGTTGTGCTCGCTGGCACTGGCGCTGCTCTTCTCGCGCAGCATCAGGTCGCCGCCGGGGGCACTGTTGGTGCCGTCGGTGGGGTTCATTCCCAGTGCGGTGGCGCGCTTGACGTAGACCAGCGGCACGTCGCCGTTGACGGTGAGCCTGTCGGCGCCGCCGCTGCTTTCGCCGCTGCCCGAACAGGCGGCAAGTACCAGCAGGGCGATGGCGGTGGCGGCCGCAGCGCTGCAGCGGAACAGAAAGGAGGCAGGGAAGGACATCGGTGTCTCCTGGGGATGGAGGGGCGGCAGGTGCCGCGTCACTGGTGCGGTGCCGGCAGGCCGTGGAGCAGGCCGCCCGAGGCGTGCAGCACACCCTGCGCGTCGACCACCACGGCGTCGACGCCCGGCAGGCCGTCCACCAGCGCCAGACCACGCTGCACGCCGAGCACGAACACGGCCTTGGACAGCGCTTCGCTGGTCAGGCCGTTGTCGGCCAGGATGGTCACGCTGTGCACGTGGTGCGGGCTGCGGCCGGTGGCCGGGTCGATGACGTGGTGCACCCGCTCGGCGCCGTCGTCGAAATAGCGCTCGTAGTCACCCGAGGTCGACACCGACACGTCTTCCAGCGGCAGTACCGCCACCACCTCGCCGGCGCGGCGCGGGTCGCGGATGGCCACGCTCCACGGGCGCGCCGCCTGGCCGCCACCGCAGCGGCTGCCGATGACGCGGCTGTCGCCGCCGGCGCTGACCATGGCGCTGCTGATGCCGCGCCGCTTCAGCAGCGCCGCGGCACGGTCCACGGCATGGCCCTTGGCGAAGCCGCCGAGGTCGATGCGCATGCCCTCGCGGCCGAAGCGCAGCGTGCGAGCGCGCGGGTCGAGCTGCAGGTGCTGCCAGCCGACGAGCGCGCGCGCACGTTCGAGTTCGGCGGCGCCGGGGCGCACACGATTGCGGTAGTCGTAGAGCTGGCCCACGGCGGCGTAGCTGATGTCGAAGGCGCCGCCGCTGAAGCGCGAGAAGGCCAGCGCACGTTCGACCAGCGCATACATCTCGTCGGACAGCGGCACTGCCCGCCGCGCCGCCTCGCGGTTGATTCGGCACAGCTCGGATGTAGGCTTGTGCGGGCTCATCGCGCGGTCGATGCGGTGCATCTCGTCCATCACCGCGGCGGTGGCGGCTTCACCCTGGCGGCGCTCGTCGGCCCAGAGCTCGACGTGGATGGCGGTGCCCATGATGGCTTCGTCGCGCGTCATCCAACCGCCGCTGGCCACCGGCGCAGCGGTGCGGCGGGCGAAGTCGAAGCGGCGTTGGGCGGGTTGGATCGGGGCAAGAAGCATGGCGTGGCCGCTGGGCAGCTGAGAGCGGTCTGGACAGTAGCGGGCTGCCCGCACGCCGGCCGTGACGGCCGGTGCGCCTTTGCGAGCAGATGCTTCAGATGTGTGGCGCTGCGCCGCGGGCCGAGGCCGTGGCGGTGGCGCTGGCCGGGGCGGGTAGCGCCGTTCGCGGCAGGAAGCTGGGGCCGCAGGGCGTGACGTGCGTCACGAACGGGGGCTGTGCCGGGGGGCCGTCGAGCGTTTGGCCTGCCCGTCGCGGTGCGCGCGGGTGCGTAGGCCTTGTTTCAAGCCGGGCGCTGCGGTGCAGCCGCGCCGCGGACGTTCACATGCCCTTGAAGAGCCCCGTGTAGCTGCGGCTGACTTCGAGTTTTTCCGGATGGCCCCTGACGCTGATGATCTGGCGGCCGCGGAAGTCACGCGTGACGCCGGCGATGGCCTTCACGTTGACCAGCGTGCTGCGGTGGATCTGCCAGAACACGCGCGGGTCGACCTCGTCGACGAGTTCCTTGATCGGCTTCCTGATCAGCGCTTCCACCTGGGCCGTCTGCACCCGCGTGTACTTCTCGTCGCTGATGAAGAACAGCACCTCGTCGACCGGGATCATCTGGATGGCCTGGCCCACCGTGGCCTGTATCCACTGCAGGTACTGCGGCGCGGCGCCCGGGTTCAGGCGTGCGGCCAGCTGGTGCAGCAGCTGCTGCATGTGCGGGCCGGCCGGCGCGTCGGTGCCGGCGGCGCGCGCGGCCAGGCGCTGCTGGATGCGCTGCACGGTGACGAGCAGGCGGTCGCGTTCGGCAGGTTTCAGCACGTAGTCGGCCACACCCTGCTCGAAGGCTTCCACCGCGTACTGGTCGTAGGCGGTGATGAAGACGATCTCGGGCAGCAGTTCGTCTTCGTCGGTCTCGGCAGCACCCTCGGCGGGATCGCGCGGCGGCAGCTGGGCGATCTGGCGCGCCGCGTCCACGCCCGTCAGGCCAGGCATGCGGATGTCGAGGAAGACGATGTCGGGGCGGTGTTCGGCCACCAGCTGCACGGCTTCCAGGCCGTTCTTGGCCTCGGCGACGATCTGCAGCTCGGGCCAGACCTCGGCCAGGCGGGCGCGCAGCTGTTCGCGCATCAGGCGTTCGTCGTCGGCCAGCACCGCACGCGGCGCAGGCCTGGATTGGGCAGCGTTGTCGGGCGTGTTCATGTGCGCATCGTAGCGGCGGCCGGGGTCGTGGTGGCGGGCCGGCGCCGCAGCAGCCACCACAGCAGCAGCCCGGCCAGCCACAGCGGCGACAGCAGCACCGCCGCCAGCACCACCACGGCCAGCAGTGGCCCGGCCAGCCCGAGCACCAGGCACAGCGCCACGCCCAGCAGCACCAGGCACAGCGCCAGCGGCACTGCCACGGCGGCCAGCAACACGCCCAGCAACAGCACCACGCCGGCAGCCGCGAGCAGGGCGATGACACACAGCGCCGTGGCGATCTCGTTCATGCCGGCGTGCCTTCGACGGTCTTGTAGGGCACGGTGATGGTGACGACGGTGCCGCTGGGCGTGTTTTCGGCGACGGTAAGCGTGGCGCGCGGTCCATAGAGCAGCTGCAACCGTTCGCGGATGTTCGCCAGGCCGACGCCGGTGCCGGCAGTGGCCGCCTTGCCGAAGCCCAGGCCCGTGTCGGCCACCGTCACCTGCATCTTGCCGTGCACGATCTCGGCCTTCAGCTTCAGCGAGCCGCCCTCGGCCTTGGGTTCGAGACCGTGCTTGATGGCGTTTTCCACCAGCGTCTGCACCATCATCGGCGGGAACTCGGCCGAGAGCAGGCCGTCGGGCACCTGGATGTCGGTGCTCAGGCGCTCTTCCATGCGCACCTTCAGGATCTCGAGGTAGGGGCGGATGACGGCGAGCTCGCGGCCGAGGTCGCGCACCCCGGGGCTGCCGTCGCCGTTGGCCTCGCGCATCGTCGGCATGCTGGCACGCAGCAGCGCGATCAAGTTCTTCTGCATGACGCTGGCGCGCGCCGGGTCGGTCTCGATCAGGTGGTCGATGCTGGCCAGGGTGTTGAACAGGAAGTGCGGCTCGACCTGCGCCTGCATGGCCGCCATGCGCGCTTCGACCACCTGCCTCTTGAGCGACTCGGCCTCCGCCGTCTCGGTGGCCTGCGCGGCCTTCACCTCGGCCTGGATGCGTCCCTTGTAGGTGTATTTCAGGATCGCCGAGCCCAGCACCCACAGCAGGGTGAACTGCATCATGAAGTCGCCAATGCCCACGCGCGTGGTGCGCTTGGTGGGGCCGCGGATGTCCTCGGTGATGGTCTCGATGGCCTGCTGGGCGTCGCGGCGCGCCTGCTCGGCGTCGCGGGTGGCCTGCTCGGCGTCCTGGCGCGCCTCGCGCACGGCGTCTTCCATCTCGCGACGGGCTTCTTCCAGGGCCTCTCTCACCGCTTCGGCCACTGGGCCCGGCGGCACGCTGATGCGCACTGCCCCGGCGGCCGACGCTGCAGCGTCGGCCGCACGGGCGGCCTGCGCTGCCGCCTGTGCCGCGGCCGACGCGGCCTGCGCCGCACCTGATTTCTTGGGCGTGATACGCACGCCGTCCTTGCCGATGCTGATGTCGATGCCGTCCTTGTCACCGTCCTTGGGCAGTTCGATGTGCACGCCGGGCGACGGCGTTCCGGGCGCCTCGGGCGCTTTGGGCGCCTTGGGCGGTTTCACGGGTGGTGGCGGCAGCACCGGCCGCGTGACGATGCGCACCGTGGGCTCGATGCGCTCGGTGAAGGTCCAGGTGAACGGTGGCATGTCGTGCACGATGGCGACGACGACGATGAGCCCGAAGGCCAGCACGAAAAATCGCTTCCAGGTGATGCTGACCAGCCAGGTGCCGTAGGCGTGGAAGGCGCGTACCGACGCCGCCGCGAAGCGCTGCCAGCGGGCATGCCAGACCTGGGGGGCCGAAGGGCCTGGGGAGGTGGCGTTCATGGGGACTTCAGGGTGTCGCAGGGCAAGGGACGGGGAGGGTCGGCGTATGCGATGCACTGTACCCAGCGCCATGGCGGCTGCCAGCGCCAGTCGACGCGTTGCCGCGCCGGGGCGACAGGCTGCAGCGGCCGTTGACAGGCCGGTGGGAACTTTTCAGTCGCCGGCATCCAATACGCAGCACTGAACCCGACGCATTGCCCCGCACCCCCTGCCACCGCCCTGGCCCATGATGTCCTTTGTGCCCTGGAATCGCCCCCACCGCCTGGCCGCGGTGGACAGTGCCACGCTCGTCGCGCAGCTGGCCGAAGGTGATGCAGCGGCGCTGGACGAGCTCTACCGCCGTGAGGCCGGGCCGGTGTACCGCTATGCACTGGCACTGGGGGGCAATGCCGCCTGGGCCGCCGACGCCACGCAGGAGGCCTTCGTCGCGCTGGCCACGCGGCCGACGGGTTTCGACGCCGCGCGCGGCACGCTGGGCGCCTATCTCGCGGGTGTCGCGCGGCACGCGCTTGCGGCCCTGTGGCGGGCACACCGGCATGAAGCGCCGCTGGACGACGGCGGCGACGGCGACGGCGACGAGGACGGCGCCGAGGCCGGCGCCGCTGCGCTTTCGCCCGAACAGACCCTCGTGCGGGCGCAGGACAGCGCACAGGTCTGGTCCGCGCTGCGCCGGCTGCCGCCGTCCTTCCGCGAAGCCGTGGTGCTGGTGGACCTGCAGGAACGGCCCTATGCCGAGGCCGCCCGCATCGCGGGCATCGAGATCAACACCTTGCGCACCCGGTTGCACCGGGCGCGCGGGAAGCTGGCGACGCTGTTGGGCGCCGCAGACAGGAGTCGAGGATGAAGTCGCCGGGCGAAGGGACGCGGCCGCTGTCCGAAATGCTGCGGCTGGCGGGTGCCGAACTGCAGGCGCAGACGCCGCCACCCGCACTGCAGGCCCGTGTGCGTGCGGCGGTGCTGGCCGCGCCGCGGGCCGTGCCCGCGCTGGCCGGCACGCCGCAGCGGCACGGCTGGCGCGGCAGGCCCTGGGTCTGGTCGGGTGCGGCGGTCTTCGCCAGCGTGCTGGCCGCCACCGTGCTGCTGCTGCGCCTGCCACCACCGCTGCCCATGGGGGTCGACGCGGGTATGCGCCAGGGCGAGTTCGTGCCCGTCGCGCCTGCCGAGCGCTGGCCGCGCGGCAGCGCCGGGGCCTGGCTCGTGGCGACCGAACTGCAGCGCGAACGGCTGCCCGCGCTGGGCCTGCCCTACGACCCGGCGCGTGCCGGCGACACCGTGCGCGCCGAACTGCTGCTGCACCCCTCAGGCGAGGTGCTGGCGGTGCGCCTGATCAACTGAAACCCTGCTCCCGAACGGAAGGACATCACCATGAAACGAGCCCGAACTGCCCTCGCACGCCAGGCCCTGCTGGCGGCGGGCCTGACTACCCTGGCCGGTCTGGCGCAGGCCCAGGCGGCCCCGCCCCCGCCGACGGAGGCGCGCGCGCCGGCGGAGGCGTACGGCCTGGCCGCGCTGCCCATGCAGCTGGCGCAGGCCGAGGTCGAACGCCGCGTCTTCATCGGCGAGGGTGCGGGCTGGGCCGGCAATGCCGAATCCGGTGGCGGCCGCGTGGTCAATGGCGCGCCTTATTGCGCCGACGCCGAGCACGAGACCGTGCAGTGGCTGGCCGACGGCAGTGGCGGTGCGCCGAACCGCATCACGCGCACGACACGCACGCGCCTGTGCCGTGACGGCGAAGGCCGCACGCGCCAGGAATTCGAGCGCGGCGGCCGCGCGGTGGTCTACCTGCGCGACCCGCAGGCGCGCGAGAGCTGGGTGCTCGACCCCGAACGCAAGACGGCGCGTCGCCTGGGCGACGGTCGGCTCGGGGTCTTCGAGTCGGCAGCCTGGCGCGACTATGGCGAGCGCATGCGTGAATGGACACGTGGCCTGGCCGAGCGCGTGCGTCCGGCGGGCGCGGCCGGCCCTGTCTCCCCGTCGGCACCGCCCGTGCCCCCCGTGCCGCCCGTGCCGCCGGTGCCGCCAGTGCCGCCGACGCCGGTGATCATCCATGGCGATGCCGACATGCCGAGCGGCGAGCGCCGCGTGGAGGTCGAGATCGTGCGCCTGCCGCGCGGCGCCGACGGCGGTGCGGCCGCAGACGCGCCGCTGGCGCCACCTGCCGTGCAGTGGCGCTCGCAGGTGCTGGGCCCGCGCGGCGCCGGCACGGTGACGCCGCTGCCGGCGCGCGACATCGAGGGCTTGCGCGCCAATGGCGAACGCACGACCTGGGTCATCGAGGCAGGCAAGGTGGGCAACGAGAAGCCGATCCAGATCACGCGCGAGGTCTGGACCTCGCCCGAGCTGATGCTGACGCTGCAGTCGCGGGACTTCGACCCGCGCACCGGCGAAGTGAACTACCGGCTGAAGAATCTGAAACGAGGCGAGCCCGGCGCTGCGCTGATGCGTGTGCCGGCCGACTACAGCAAGCCTGCCCGGCCGGCAGCGCGGGCTTCGGGGGCGGCGGGCTGACGGGCGCCGACTTTGGTGCGCGGGTTTTCGATGGAATGTGAGCGCACACTCACACAGAGAGGCTGGTGGCCAGCGCCAGCAGCAGCGTGGCCAGGGCAGCGCAGCCCACCAGGCGCAACAGATGCAGGTCGGCGGCATCGGCGCCGGCCAGCAGTTCGGCGGCGTCGGCAGCTTCAAGCCGGCTGTAGACGGACTTGACGCGGGGCGCATCGGCGGCGTTGGCGCGGGTGTCGGCGAAGTCGTGTCGCGTCGTGGGCGCGTTGCTGAACATGGCGGGTTCCCCTGGTTCGTCCTGGCGCGGCCGCCGCGGTGCAGCGGCCATGCCGAGGTTGTAGGCCGCAGGCCGTTACGTCGGCGTTACGCGCCGTCGCGTCGGCTGTTACGGCGCAGACCTGTTGCCGGGGGTGGGCGCCAGCAGCAGCTGGTGCAGCGGGTGCTGCTGCAGGAAGCTGTCGGCAAACTCGGGGGGAACGTGAGCGGTGGCTGTGGTGCGCAACCAGGCCTGCCCGGCCTGCCAGACGGCGGCGGCGTCGTCGGCCTCGCCGGCCAGCGCCAGCGCGCGCGCCGGCGCCAGCCAGC
>JAURZK010000050.1 GCA_030653505.1 Rubrivivax sp. | reverse complement strand
AGGTTGTCGAACTTGCTCTTCGTGACGCTGTCGTTGACGTTGATGGCACGGAACATCAGCGTGCCGGCGACGCTCATCTCCTTCAGGCGGTGCACGCCGGTGGTCGTCTCTTCGGTCACGCCGATGATCTGCGCGCCCTTGCGGCTGTACCAGGTGGCGTCTTCCTTCAGCTTGGCCTTGATGGCCGCGAAGAGCACTTCCTCTTCCTCGCTGCCCGGCTTGGCGAGCAGGCTCAGGTCCTTCTCGGCGCGCTTGCCCAGGTGCATCAGCAGCGTCGCGTCGCCGCCGTCGTCGAGGATCATGTTCGGGCCTTCGCCCTGTGCGTCCTTGGCGCCGAACTCGAAGATGCGGTGCGTGTATTCCCAGTAGTCGGCCAGCGTCTCGCCCTTGTAGGCGAAGACCGGCGTGCCCTTGACCACCAGCGCGGCGGCGGCGTGGTCCTGCGTGCTGAAGATGTTGCAGCTGGCCCAGCGAACTTCGGCGCCGAGCGCTTGCAGGGTCTCCACCAGCACCGCGGTCTGGATGGTCATGTGCAGCGAGCCGGTGACACGCGCGCCCTTCAGCGGCTGCTTGGCCGCGAACTCTTCGCGGATGGCCATCAGGCCGGGCATCTCGGTCTCGGCGATCTTGATTTCCTTGCGGCCCCAGTCGGCCAGGGAAAGATCGGCCACCGCGTAGTCGCTGGTGTGCAGGGGTTTCAGGACGGCATTCATCGGTCAGGCTCCAGACGGTTGAGGACCTGCACGACCAGCGGGGGAGGGAAGAAGGACCACTCACCCACGACACGTTCGTGCAGGTGAGCGCGGTTGCAATGTAGATCGCCGAGCCTGGCCTTCTTGATGAAGGTTGCAACGCTCCTCGGCGAGAGCCGGAATTCTAGCCACATGCCGCGCCGCGCGTGCGGCGCGGGGCGGTCGTGGTGCGGCGCCGCGCCTCAGGCGCTGCTGCTGGGCGTGAATTCCTCCGCCTGCCCCGCCACCAGCGAGGCGCGGCCCACCAGCAGCGGGTCGACCGGGCCGATGACCTGCACGTCCTTGTTCTTGTAGGGCAGCCGGTGCAGCAGGTAGCGCATGGCGTTGAGCCGCGCGCGCTTCTTGCAGTCTGACTTGACCACCGTCCACGGCGTGTCCGAGGTGTCGGTGTGCACGAACATCGCTTCCTTGGCCAGCGTGTAGGCGTCCCACTTGTCCAGGCTGGCCAGGTCGATGGGGCTCAGCTTCCACTGTTTCAGCGGGTGCGCCTGGCGTTCCTTGAAGCGCCGGCGCTGCTCTTCGCGGCTGACGCTGAACCAGAACTTGAACACGCGCACGCCGGAGCGCACGAGGTGGCGCTCGAACTCGGGCACGGCGCGCAGGAACTCGTCGTACTCGGTGTCGGTGCAGAAACCCATCACCTTCTCGACGCCGGCTCGGTTGTACCAGCTGCGGTCGAACATGACGATCTCGCCTGCCGTGGGCAGGTGCGAGACGTAGCGCTGGAAGTACCACTGGCCGCGTTCGACGTCGCTGGGCTTTTCCAGCGCCACGACGCGGGCGCCACGCGGGTTCAGGTTCTCCATCAGGCGCTTGATGGTGCCGCCCTTGCCGGCGGCGTCGCGGCCCTCGAAGAGGATTACCACACGCTGCCCGGTTTCCTTCACCCAGGCCTGCAGCTTCAGCAGTTCAACCTGCAGGCGGTACTTCTGCTTTTCATAGTTCCGCCGCGACATCAGGTTCTTGTACGGGTAGCCGCCTTCGCGCCAGCGCGGCGTGAGTTCGCTGTCGGGGTCGATGGCCGGCGTGGTCTCGGGCCTTTGTTCGAACAGCAGTTGGCGCAGCGCCTTCTTCTCGTCGGGCGAGGCGCCGGCGATCAGCGCCTGGATCTCGCGCAGCCAGTCGCCCGGGGCGGCCGCCGCGCCTGTTGCGACGGTCTCGCCGCCCTTGCCCGCGGCCGCAGCTTCGCTCTGCGCGTGGTGTGCCAGCACGTCGGCCAGCGCCATCGCGGCGACGGTTTCACGGCGTGTCGTGGCGCGGGCCACCACGGTGCGCTCGACGGCGGCCGGCGTGCGTGTGTCGACCACGTCACCCGCCTTGGCACGGCGTGGCGAGGCAGGGCGTCGCGTCGTCCTGTGTGCGGGTTCGGGGCTGCTGGACTTCTTGGTCATGGGCGGGTACGGCTGTGGGACGATCTGCGGATGATGATTCACAAGCCGGCACGCGGCGCGCTTGATGCGCATCAAGGGCGGCCCTGGACCGAAGTGCCGTGGCGCCGCTTGGCCGCGGTACGCGGCGTGATGACCGACATCGACGACACGCTCACGCGAGACGGCGCCATCGAGCCTGCCGCGCTGGATGCACTGCACGCGCTGCACGCTGCCGGCGTGCCGGTGGTGGCCATCACCGGGCGGCCGCTGGGCTGGAGCGAGCCCTTTGCGCGCGCCTGGCCGGTGCAGGCCATCGTCGCCGAGAACGGCGCCGTGGCGCTGATCCGCGACGGGGACCAACTGCGCACCGAATTTGCGCAGGACGAGACCACGCGCGCCGCCAACACGCTGCGGCTGCACGAGGTGGCCCAGCGGGTGGTGCGCGAGGTGCCGGGCGCCACGCTGGCGCAGGACAGCGCCGGCCGCGTCACCGACATCGCCATCGACCACAGCGAGTTCGCACAGCTGTCGCCGGCCGCCATCGCGCAGGTGGCGGCGCTGATGCGCGAGCAGGGCATGAACGCCACCGTCAGCAGCATCCACGTCAACGGCTGGTTCGGCGAACACACGAAGTGGAGCGCCGCGCAGTGGATGCTGCAGCGCCTGTTCGGCCGTGACCTGGCGGCGGAGATCGGCCACTGGGTCTACGTCGGCGACAGCACCAACGATCAGCTGATGTTCCAGCACTTCCCGCTGGCCGTCGGCGTGGCCAACCTGCGGCGTTTCGCGACCGAGCTGCACACCTGGCCGGCCTACATCACGGCAACCGAACGTGGCCAGGGTTTTGCCGAGGTGGCCCATGCCGTGCTGGCGGCCCGTGTGGCGCCCATGGCTTGCTAACGCGGCGCTAACTGCCATGAGCCGGTGGGTTCACCCGGGATGATGGAAGAGACTGTGGGGTGTGCGGGGCATCGTGGGTAGAGGCCGGTCGAAGTTTTGATGGCATCGTGACCGCGATAGCTAACTTGACCCGCTGCCGACCACTCG
>JAURZK010000027.1 GCA_030653505.1 Rubrivivax sp. | reverse complement strand
CCCTTCTACCCGCGCAGCCCCTACGCGGTGGCCAAGCTCTACGCCTACTGGATCACGGTGAACTACCGGGAGGCCTATGGCATGTACGCCTGCAACGGTGTGCTCTTCAACCACGAAAGCCCCATCCGCGGCGAGACCTTCGTCACGCGCAAGATCACGCGCGCCATCGCCCGCATTGCGCTGGGCCTGCAAGACACACTGCACCTGGGCAACCTGTCTGCGCTGCGCGACTGGGGCCATGCCCGCGACTACGTGCTGATGCAGTGGCTGATGCTGCAGCAAGAGGTGGCCGAAGACTTCGTCATTGCCACCGGTGTGCAGCACAGCGTGCGCGAATTCGCGCAGCGTGCCGCCGCTGAGCTGGGCATCAGCGTGGCCTTCCAGGGCGCTGGTGAGCAGGAGATTGGCGTCGTCACCGCGGTCGAGAAGACCAAGGGTGACCTGCGCGCCAAGTGCAAGCCCGGCGACGTGATCGTTCGCGTGGACCCGCGTTACTTTCGCCCGACCGAGGTGGAGACGCTCCTGGGCGACCCCGCCAAGGCCAAGGCCAAGCTGGGTTGGGAGCCGACCACGCCCTTCGACGAGCTGGTGCGCGAGATGGTGGAGGCCGACTACACCAGCGCCAAGCGCGACAGCATGGTCAAGCTGGCCGGCTTCCAGGCCTACGACCACCACGAGTGAGCGCATCGATGCAACGCGACGCCCGCATCTATGTGGCCGGCCACCGCGGCCTGGTGGGCAGCGCCATCGTGCGCCAGCTGCAGGCGGCAGGCTACACGCAGCTCATCCTGCGCACGCACGCCCAGCTCGACCTCACCGACGAAGCCGCCACGCGCGCTTTCTTCGAGGCGCAGAAGCCCGAATTCGTCTTCCTGGCTGCGGCCAAGGTGGGCGGCATCGTGGCCAACAGCAGCTACCCGGCGCAGTTCATCCGCGAGAACCTGGCCATCCAGACGAACGTCATCCACAGCGCCTGGCTCAGCGACGTGCAACGCCTGCTCTTCCTGGGCAGCAGCTGCATCTACCCCAAGCTGGCGCCGCAGCCCATGCGTGAGCGCGACCTGCTCACCGGGCCGCTGGAGCCGACGAACCGGCCCTATGCGCTGGCGAAAATTGCCGGCGTGGAGATGTGCTGGAGCTACAACCGCCAGTACGGCACGAAGTACCTGGCGGCCATGCCCACCAATCTCTATGGCCCCGGCGACAACTACCACCCGACGAACAGTCACGTCATCCCGGCGCTGCTGCGCAAGTTCCACGAGGCCAAGGCCGTCGGCGCGCCTCAAGTCACCGTGTGGGGCACGGGCACGCCCCGGCGGGAGTTTCTCTTCAGCGACGACATGGCCGATGCCTGCGTCTTCCTGATGAATCTGGCCGACGATCGCTACGCGTCGCTGCTGGGCAGCGATGAAACCGTCACCGGGCGCTTCGAGCCACCGCTGGTGAACATCGGGGTTGGTGAAGACGTGACGATCGCGGACCTTGCAACCCTGGTCGCCAAGGTGGTGGGCTACGCCGGCGGCATCGTCTACGACACCAGCAAGCCCGACGGCACGCCGCGCAAGTTGATGGACGTTGGTCTGATGAAGGCCGCTGGTTGGCAGGCCCGCACTGCCCTCGAGGACGGGTTGCGCGTGGCCTATGCGGAATTCACTCAGCCGTGACGACCACTGGGAACAAGCGCAGCGCTGTGGCCGGCAGATCCTCGGAATGGATGCAGGGCCGAAGGCGTGCGACTTCAAGCCGCCAACTGCCCTAGCCAGCCAGCGGCCCGTTCCACCCGTACGCCGCGCCAGGCTTCGGGCTGTCGCAGGTCACGCACCAATTGAACTGCCTGAACCTGCGGGAACTGGGCTGCAAACCGTACCAGCGCGCGGTGCGGTTGGTTGTCCGCGAGCTTGCACTCGACCAGGTGCGTCAGCGCCTGCTGGTCGCTCAGGCAGAAGTCCACCTCGGCGCCGTCCTTGGTGCGCACGTAGTGGAGGCCGGTTTCGGCGCCCTGGGTGTCCTGCTGCCAGTGCACGTGCTTGAGCAGCATGCCGGCCGTCGCATTCTCGAAGCGGACACCGTCGTCGCCTTTCACCAGGCCGGTGTCGAAGAAGTACACCTTGGGTGCCTGCAGCAGGGCGCGGGCGATGTTGTGGTGCCAGGGCTGGACGGTGAACACGATGTACAGGGCCCGTAGGATGTCCAGATAGCGGCGCAGGGTGGCTGGCGCCACGGCAAGGTCGCGCGCCATGGAAGCCAGCGACAGCGGTGCGCCCACGCGCTCGCGCAGCAGTTCGAAGAACACGCGCATGGCGTTGACCTCGTGCAGGCGTGTGAACTCGACCACGTCCTCGCGAATCAGGTCGGTGGCGTACTGCCGCCGCCAGCGCAGTGCAGCGTCGTCGTCGTCGGCCAGCAGCGGCTCTGGGAAGCCCCCACGCTGAAGGATGCGCGCAAGCGCGTCGTCTGGCGACGCACCCTGCTGGTCGCACCATTCCCGCACCGACACCGGATGCAACCTGAGCGGCAGATATCGCCCAGCCAGGGACTCGCCAGACTGCCGGAAGGTGTCCATCCTGGCGCTGCCAGTCACGAGCAGCGCCTGGCCCTCGGGCCGCGCATCCACGACGCCTTTGAGCCAAGCCGTCCAGGAAGGCATCTTGTGGATCTCGTCCAGTACCAGCAGACCCGCACGCGGGTTCCAGGATTGGCGCTGCAGCACGGCACGGTCCGCAGGAACGTCCCAGTTCAGGTGCTGTGCGTTAGGAAACTGGGGCATCAGTGCCCGCGCCAGCGTGGTCTTGCCAACCTGCCGGGCACCGGTCAGAACCACCATCTTGCGGTGCAGGTCGGCCATGAGCTGCGCCTCTATTGACCTCTTCATTCGACTATTGTGCCGCATACTGACAAATAGTCGCGACTAATCGGAAGAATCAATCTTTCTGGACGGTAAATAGCCCCCGCTCGTGGACCCCCCTTGGCACCGGCCACGTCGTCAGCTTGCGGATGCGCTGCCTGGTGGCGACTTCCCACGCGCTTACGGCGCTGACGTGCACCTCGTTGGACTCATCGAGCATCACTGCTCGGGCCGCTTCGCTCGACTGTGGGTCGTTGGCCCACCACCACAGCAGGGCGTGGGTGTTGAGCAGCGAGCGCATCAGCGCCCTTGCCAGGCGTCCGACTCTTTGGTGGGCAAGGGGTCGAAGAAGCGGGCAGGGCCGGTCTGCCCTTCCAGCCGGCCGGGCCGGCGCTGCGCCGGCACTGGTGCCAGTGGCATGAGCCGCGCATGAGGCTTGCCGGCCTTGGCCAGGATGATTTCCTCACCGGCGTGGGCCTGCTCCAGCAAGTGCGACAGATGGGTCTTGGCTTCGTGAACGGTGACGGTGATGGCCATGGTCAATGTGGACGTGATTCTGTGACCTGGTCAATGCACACCTCCATACTCCGCTACGGCCGCACGCAGCCGCATCCGCACGGCCGAGTCATCCAGTGATTCGTCCGCCACCGGCGCCCCCATCAACCACGCCAGCAATTCATCGACCCGCCCCGCGCTGTCCACGCTTGCGGCCAGTCGCGCGACGCGCAGCCGCGCCACCGCCGTCGGCACGGTGTCGTCGGCATCGGCCAGCAGCTCCTCGTACAACTTCTCCCCCGGCCGCAGCCCGCTGAACACCATGGGTATTTCCTCCAGCGTGTGCCCCGCCAGCCGGATGAGATCCCGCGCCAAATCGACGATCCGCACAGGCTCGCCCATGTCGAGCACCAGCACCTGCCCGCTCTCGCCGATGGCCGCGGCCTGCAGCACCAGGCGTGCGGCTTCGGGAATGGTCATGAAGTAGCGAATGATGTCCGGGTGCGTCACGGTGACCGGCCCGCCCTTGGCGATCTGCTCCTTGAACTTCGGGATCACGCTGCCGCTACTGCCCAGCACGTTGCCGAAACGCACCGCCATGAACTTCGTGCCCGGATGCTGTGCCGCCAGGCTGCTGACCACCATCTCGGCGGCGCGCTTGGTGGCGCCCATCACATTGGTCGGGTTCACCGCCTTGTCGGTGCTGATGAGCACGAAGCGCTCGGCGCCCGCTTCGGCCGCCGCGAGGGCGGCGTGATACGTGCCCAGCGTGTTGTTGCGCAGCGCCGCCGCGGCGTTCAGGTCTTCCATCAGCGGCACGTGTTTGTAGGCCGCGGCGTGGAACACCACCTGCGGCTGCCACGTGGCGCAGGTGTGGCGCAGGTGGGCCAGGTCCTTGACGTCGCCGATCAGGCGCACCAGTTGCAGCGCCGGGAAGGCTTCGGTCAGTTCCTGCTCGATGGTGTAGAGGTTGAACTCGCTCTGCTCGTACAGCACCAGCCTCGCCGGCTGGAAACGCGCCACCTGGCGGCACAGCTCGCTGCCGATGCTGCCGCCCGCGCCGGTGACGAGCACGCA
Source organism: Rubrivivax sp. (assembly GCA_030653505.1). GTDB lineage: Bacteria > Pseudomonadota > Gammaproteobacteria > Burkholderiales > Burkholderiaceae_C > Rubrivivax. Next base: position 22,422 of record JAURZK010000027.1, on the reverse strand, counting down.
CTTGCCCTGCAGCGTCTGCGCGATGCCGGCTTCGTCCAGCACCACGGGCTCGCGGCCCAGCAGGTCTTCGGGCTCGATGTCGCGCAGGCGCTCGACGCGGCTCTGGCCGGTGCGCAGCTCATCCGCGCTGGGCACCGTCAGCACCGGCAGGCCGGTGGCGGCGGCCAGGTCGAAGGCGCGTCGGCGCTGCGCCGGCGTGGCCGCGGGCATGGCCACCACCACGTGCGTGGCGCCGGCGTGCACGGCCGGGTTCTGCAGTGCGTCCAGCGGCCCCCGCACTGGCACGCCGTTGATGCGCGCGCCGAGCTTGCTGCGGTCGTCGTCGAGCAGCCCCAGCACGACCCAGCCCTGCTGGTGCAGCCCGGCCAGCAGCAGCCGCGCGGCCTCGCCTGCCCCCAGCACGACGGCGCGCCGCACCACACCGTCGCGCCCGGCGATGCGTGAACGCGCGTGTTCGTAGGTCATGCGGTAGACGATGCGCACCACGGCCAGGCCCATCAGCGTGACCACCGGGTGCAGCGCCAGCACGGCGCGCGGCACCTTCGTGAGGCCCAGGCCCATCACCACGGCGGCAGACACGATGCCGGCCGCGGCGCAGGCCAGCAGCAGGCGCTGGATCTCGCCGAAGCCGCTGAAGCGCCACATGCTCTGCGGCACCTTCAGCAGCCGGCTGGCCGCGACATAGGCCAGCACGATGCCCAGCAGCACCCAGCCGTCGTAGGACGGGCGTGCGCTGATCCAGCGTTCGAAACCTAGGCGGAAGAGGTAGGTGATGTTCCAGCAGGCGGCCACCACGGCGGCGTCGACCCCCATCGTCAGTGCTTCGCGGTGCGGGCGCAGGCGCGCGAGCACGCGGTCGACGCGGTGCCAGAAGCCGATCTCGGGCGCGTTCATCGCGGGTTCATCGCCTGGTCATCGCGTCACGGCCGAACGCAGCAACACGCGCAGCGTGCGCCACAGCACCGCCAGGTCGCTGGCCAGCGACGCGCGCTCGGCGTAGTCGGCGGCGCGCTGCAGCTTGGCCGGCAGGATGACCTCGATGTATTCACGCTCGGGGTCGGCGGCGCGGGCCAGCAGCGTGGCTTCGTCGATGAAGTCCAGCGACGCCGGGTCGGTGAGGCCCGGGCGCACGGCCAGCGCACGTTCACGCAGCGCGGGCGGGTAGTGCGCCACGTAGCGCGGCACTTCGGGGCGCGGGCCCACCAGGCTCATCGTGCCGCGCAGCACGTCGATGAACTGCGGCAGTTCGTCCACGCGCGTACGCCGCAGCCAGGCGCCGGTGCGCGTGATGCGGGTGTCGCCGGCCAGCGTGATCTGTGGCGCGCCGTGTGGCTGGTCCACGACCATGGTGCGGAACTTGAAGATGCGGAACGGCCGGTCGTGGCGGCCCACACGCACCTGGCGGAAGAACACCGGCCCGGGCGAGTCGAGCTTGATCAGCACCGCGACGGCCAGCAGCAGCGGCGCCAGCGCGACGAGGGCCACCGTGGCGCCCACGATGTCGAAGGCGCGCTTCAGCACGGCTTGTCGATCACGGGTACCTCAGCCCTCGGCAGACGGTGGGTCCACGCCGTCGAAAACGTCGGCCAGCGGCACGCTCGCACCGATGCTGGCGGCCTCCAGGGCCGAACCGTCGCTCATGTCGTGCAGCACCCACTGCCCTTGGGCGTCGCGCCGGAAGCCTTCGACGCGGCGCGTGTCGGGGTCGACCAGGATGTACTCCTGCAGACCGGTGATGCGGCGGTACAAGGAGAATTTCTGGCTGCGGTCGTAGGCCTGCGTGCTGGGCGACAGCACCTCGACGACGACGGTGGGCGCGCGGAAGATGAGGTCGGTGGCCAGGTCGGCACGGTCGCAGGTGACGAAGACGTCGGGATAGAGCACCGTGTCCTCGCCGATCTGCACCTTCATCGACTCGGAAAAGACCTGGCAGGGTGAGCCTTTGAGGTGAACGCCGAGCTCGCGTGCGATGTTGCCCACGACGCGCCCGTGAACACGTCGGCCGCCCACCATCGCGAACACCTCGCCTCGATGGAACTCGTGTTTCTCGACCTGGGCTTTCTCCCACTCGAGGAAGGCCTCGAGCGTGACTTTGGGTTGTGGCAAGGCAGTCATCGGTGGTCTCCCGGTCGCACGGTCATCGTAGCGCCGAGCGAACCGTTTCCGCCACGCGCTGCACGTCGTCCACCGTCATCCGTGTGTACAGCGGCAGGCTCAGCATGCGCTCGTAGGCGTGCTGGCTGTGCGGGAACATCGCCGGGGTCAGCGCATAACGGTCGCGCCAGTAGGGGTGCAGGTGCAGCGGGATGTAGTGCACGCTGCAGCCGATGCCGGCGTCGAACAGTCGCTCGATGAAGCGGTCGCGTTCGATGCGTGCGCCGTCGGCCAGGCGCAGCACGTAGAGGTGCCAGGCATGGCGGTCGCCGGGCGCGGCACGGGGCGGCAGGATCACGGGCAGGCCGGCCAGCGCTGCGTCGTAGGCCGCCGCCAGTTCTTCGCGCTGGGCCTGAAAGGCGATCGCGCGCTTCAACTGGTGGATTCCCAGCGCCGCCGCGATATCGGTCAGGTTGTACTTGAAGCCCGGGGCCACCACCTCGTAGTACCAACTCGGCACGGTGGCGGTGAAGCGGTCGAAGGCGTCGCGGTTCATGCCGTGCAGGCGCATCACGCGGGCACGCTTGGCGAGCTCGGCGTCACGCGTCACCAACATGCCTCCTTCGCCGGTGGTGATGGTCTTGTTGGCATAGAAGCTGAAGACGGTGGCGTCGCTGTCCAGCGTGCCGACGAGCTTTCCGCCGCAGGTGGTGGGCAGCGCGTGCGCCGCGTCTTCGACAACTTTCAGGCCGTGCTTGCGCGCGATGGAAAGCAGCGCCGGCATGTCAGCCGCCAGGCCAGCGTAGTGCACCGGCATGATGGCCTTGGTGCGCGGCGTGATCGCGGCTTCCACGGCCGCGGGGTCGATGTTCAGCGTGGCGGGGTCGATGTCCACCAGCTTGACGTCGGCACCGAGATAACGCACCACCTCGGCGGTGGCGGTGAAGGTGTGGGTGGTGGTGATGACCTCGTCGCCGGGGCCTATGCCCAGCGCTTCCAGCGCCAGGTGCAGGCCGGCCGTGGCGCTGTTGACGGCGACGCAGTGCAGCGCTTCGCCGCGTGTGGCATCGCCCAGGAAGGCGGCGAAGTCGCCCTCGAAGCGGCGCGCCTTGGGGCCGGTGGTGACCCAGCCGCTCTTCAGCGTGTCGACGACCTCGTTGATCTCGTCGTCGCCGATCTCGGGCAAGGCGAAGGGCAGGAAGGGCAGGCGGTCGGCAGGGATGTCGGCGGGCATGGCCGATTATCGGTGGCGGCCACCGCGGGCGCCGCCGGGTTCAGGGTTTGGCTATCCAGGCCAGCACGTGGGTGCGCAGCATCGGCAGGGCGTTGAACACGCCATACCAGCCCGGATGCCAGCGGCACACCACACGCGCCAACGGTGGCGCCAGCGTCACGCGTTGCGCGCTCACGCTACCCTGCGGAAAAAGCTGGCGTACACGCGCCAGCGGCACGCCGCGCACGTCGGGGTTCTTCGGGTTGTTCACCGTGAAGTCGTACCAGAGCACGGCGCCGCCGGGTTTCAGCCACGACCACATCACGTCGGCCAGGCGTTGCTGGTAGGCGTCGTCGAGCAGGGACGAGAACACGGTGGACTGCAGCACCACGTCCTGGCTGGCCGGCGCCACCGGGGCCTGCGTCGCATCGCCCAGCCAGACCGTGGCCGCGGCGGGCAGCGCCTGGCAGGCGGCGACGTGGCGTTCGGGCAGCAGTTCCAGGCCCGTCAGGTGGGCCGGCGTGGCGCCCAGGCGCAGCAGTTCGAGCAGGTTGCCGCCGGCGCCGCAGCCCACCTCGGTGATGTGCAGGCCGGCAAGGCTGCTGCAACCGCGCGCGACGAAGCCGCGCAGCAGCGCGCGCTGGCGTTCCTGCAGGCCCTGCCAGACGTCGGGGCGCAGCGGGCTGTAGCGGTCGGGCGCCGTGCGGCGCGCGTAGCGCTCGGCGACGGCACGGGCCTCGTCCCGCGGGCCGGGGCGGTGGTCGTCGGTCATGCCAGCGCATCCAGGAAGCGCTGCGCCAGCACCGGGTAGGTGTGGTGGGTCAGCACGAAGGCGCGGCCACGTTCGCCCATCGCACGTCGCTCGTCCGCCGGCACCGCAGCCAGGCGGCGCAGGCCATCGGCCACCGCCGCTGCGTCCTGCGGCGGCACCGTCAGGCCGCAGCCGGCCTCGGCCACCGGATCGTTGCCGGCGTCCACCGAATGCAGCACGGCGCAGCCGGCCACCATGTAGTCCATCAGCTTGTTCGGCGCGATGCCGAAGCGGTAGATGGGCACACGCTGCCAGCCGATGTAGGCGATGTGCACCTGCGCCAGGAAGGGCGGCACCTGCGCCTTGGGGATGGGCGGCAGCATCGTCACGTTCGTCAGGCCTTCGTCGGCCACGCGTTGCGCGAGCCGTGCCTGTTCGTGGCCGCTGCCCACCAGCACGAAGCCGAAGGGTTCTTCGCGCAGCAGCGCCGCGGCATCGAGCAGCGTGTCCAGCGCGTTCGGCGCGCCCATGCTGCCGGCATATCCCACCACCGTGCCCTGCGCCGCGGCGGCGGCCAGCGCGGCCGCCACGTCGTCGCGCAACGGCGGCGGCGTGCCCTGCCATTCGTCGAGCGTGATGCCGTTGGGCACGATGTGCAGCTTCTTCAGGTCGAGGCCGTGATCGGCCATGTGGCCGTGCACCTTGGGCAGCATGCTGACGACGACATCGGCGTCGCGGTAGGCGGCGTTCTCGGCGGCCTGGCACAGCACCGCAAAGGGGTGGCGCGGCGACATGCCCGACAGCTCGATCGGGCTCAGCGGCCACAGGTCGTGCACCTCGTAGACCAGCTTGGCGCCGGCCTTGCGCGCGATGCGCCGCGCCACCCAGATGTCCATCGGGTAGGTACTGCTGGCGATGACCACGTCGGGCCTGAACTCGCGCACCAGCCGCGGCGTGTCGTAGACGAGGTGGTGCAGGAACATCGCGATGTTGTGCACGCGGCCCAGCCCGTTGCCCTGGTAGGCCGGCGTGGGATAGAAGCGGTAGGCGATGCCGTCGACCACGCTGTCGCCGGCCGGCGGCTGCGTGGCGCGCACGTGCGAGAAGTCGGCCGCGACGATCTGCACCGCGTGCCCCAGCCGCACCCACTCACGCGCCAGGTAGTAGGGTCGGAACTCCATGCCCAGCGCCGGGCTGCCGGCGTAGTGGTTGACGAGCAGGATGTTCATTGCGGCGCCGGCCGGGCGGCGTCCAGTGCGCGCAGCCGGTAGAGGAAGGCGTCGACACACGGTGCGAACATGGCGTGCCCAGCCACCCAGGCGTGGTTGGCGGCGGCAATGGCGTCACTGCGGGCGAGCAGTGGCGCCAACTCGGCCGGCCACGGCAAGCTCCGGCCCGCGGCAATCCAGCCGTTGTCGCCGTGGCGGACCAATTCGCGGTTGGCAGGCAGGTCCGACAGGATAGGAATGCAGCCGTGGGCCATGGCCTCCAACACCGAAACCGACACCGAATCGCTCTGCGGCAGGCTCAGGTACCAGCGTGCGCGGGCGTAGCCCTCGGCCTGTGTCGCGGCGTCCAGCCGGCCGACAAATTGCACCCGCCCGGCCAGGCCGGCGGCCGCGGCCTGCTGTTCCAGCGCCGGGCGCAGCGCGCCGTCGTTGGCCACCACCAGTTGTGCATCGGGCCAGTCGTGCGCCACGCGGGTGAACAGCTGCAGCACCCGGGCCGGGTCGTAGATCGCCTCGAGTCCGCGGTTGGCAAAGAACAGCCGGTCCTGCTTGACGCCGGGCGCCGGCAACGGTGGCAGCGCTTCCAGGCCGAAGGGGAAGTTCATCACCTCGCCGGCACCCAGTTGCCGCATCCGCGTGGCCATCACCTGCGAATCGCTGGTCGTCAGCGCGCAGGCGCGCAGCACGCGGCCGGTCAGCCAGCGCAGCACCCGGCTGCGCTGCGGGGTGACCAGGATGTCCGAACCCCAGGCCGAGCCCACCAGCCGGCCCGGCGCGCCGAGCCACGCGGTGGCCAGCCAGGCCAGGGTGCCATGCGAGGTGAGGTAGTGCGCGTGGATCCAGTCGGGCCGCACCGTCTTCAGCCAGGCCGCCAGCCGCGGCAGCCGGCGCAGCAACGCGACGTTGCCGCCATCGAAGTTCGGCCGCGTGTCGAGCGCCAGCCGGCGGGCGGCGGGCACCAGCCCGTCGAAGCCCGGCGCGAAGCCGCGCGACGACGCGGCCCACAGTTCCACCCGAGGGGCCAGGGCACGCGCCCACTTCAGCAGGTGCGGGCTTTGGCCGTCGCCCAGCAGCACCAGCCTCACGTCGGATCCCGTCGGCGCGCACCGGCCCAGGCTTCGTAGTGCGCCCGCAGCGCGGGATCGGCATCCAGCCAGCGCTGGTCGCCCTGGCGTGCGTCGCCCACCACCACGGCCGGGTTGCCGGCGATCAGGCTGTGCGGCGGATAGTCGCCACGCAGCACGCTGCCGGCGCGCACGATGCAGCCGGCGCCCAGTTGCGTGCCCGGTTCCAGCAGGCTGTGCGGGCCGATGAAACACCACGGGCCGATGGCCACGGGCCCGGCGACCCAGCCCGGCCGCGGCCGGCCCGCGGGCCAGCTGACGTAGGCCTTGGCCAGCAGCCGCTGCGCCCGGTGCGAACTGTGGGTGACGATGCTGACATGGTGGGTGATCTGCACACCCTCGCCCACCGTCACGCTGCCGCTGGCCTCGATGAAGTTGAAGGCGCCGATGAAGACATGGTCGGCCAGGTGCAGGCGGTCTTCATGCTCGATGCAGGTGCTGGGTGCGATGCGGGTGTGCGGCAGCCAGCGCCCCTGCGACAGCTCGCCGAAGACGACGCGGTGCAGCAGCACCTGCGCCAGCCGACGCCGCCAGCGATTGAGGTGGCCGCGCCACGCGCTCACGGCGTGGCCCTCGCCACCGCGGCGGCGGCTGGCGGCCCGTTCACCGGCCAGGTGGCCAGGCGAATGAAGTACCAGCCGAAGTACAGCGCCATTGCGCCCGACACCGCCCAGCCCGCGCCGGCCAGCCCGCCCCACGCCAGCCCCGCGGCCAGCGCGGTGACGAACACGCCCTGCCCCACCAGCGCCAGCTTCAGCGCCCAGGCCTGTGCCTGCCAGGCCATCGTGACCACGCCCAGCGGCGAGGCGACGAAATGCAGCCCGATGTAGAGCGCCAAGGCCCGCGCCAGCACGCCGGCATCGGCCCACGCTGCGCCGAAGGCCCAGGTGAACAGCGCCGGCCCCAGCCACCACAGCAGCAGCACCAGCGGCGCGGCCAGCATGGACAGCAGCAGCATGGTGCGCAGCACCAGCGCGCGGCCGGCCGCAGTGCAGCCGGCCTGCTGACCCGCCGCGGGCGCCAGTCGCGGGTACAGCGCCTGCGACACCGCGCCGCCCACCAGCGTGGCCGGCGCCTTCAGGTAACGCAGCGCCAGACCCCAGGCGCCGGCGGCGGCCGGCCCCATGCTGCCGGCGATCAAGGCCACGGCCAGGGTGTCCTGCAATGCACCCAGGAACGCATGCGGTGTGTTCAGCAGCGGAAAGCTGCGGTGCACCCGCGCCACGGCCAGCCACTGCGCCCGCGCGGCCCGCGCCGGCCCCGGCCAGCCCAATGCCGCCAGGGCAGCCAGCGCGGCAGCGATCGGCGCGACGACGAGCCCGGTGACCCCCGCCTGCAACAGCCCCGCAGCCAGCTGCGCCAGCGCACCGCCGCCGTGCTGCAGCACCCGCGCCGCGGCCAGGCGGCGAAACCGCTGCGCGCGGGTGGCGTTCATCGTGGCCAGGGACACCAGGCCCAGCGCGCCCACCGCGGCCGGCAGCCACAGCGGCCACGCTTGCCCGATCACCAGCGCCCACACGCTGCCGCCGGCCGACGCCAGCGCGGTGCTCGCCAGCAGCAGCCGCTGGCACAGTGCACGCAGTGCCGCCGCCTCGGGTTCGGCAGCCGCCAGCGGCAGCGCAAATTCATAACGTGCGCAGGCCACCACGCCGACATTGGCAGCGACCGCGGCAAACAGGTGGTAGAGGCCGAAGTCGGCCGGGCTGTAGAGCCGCGTCAGCCAGGGGCCCAGCAGCAGCGGCAGGGCCTGCGCCAGCACGCCGCCGGCCAGCAGGGTGAACACGGCGCGCCGCATGCCGGGTGGCTGCGCGCTCAGGCCGGCGCTGCGGCAACGCAGGCCTGCCGCAGCGCAGCGACGACGGTGTCCTGGTCGGCTTCGCTCAGGTCGGCGCTCATCGGCAGGCTCAGCACACGGTCGGCCAGGCCGACGGAAACTTCGCAGCACTCCGGGCAGCAGTGCGCTGCATACGCCGGCTGCAGGTGCAGCGGTTTCGGGTAGTGCACGGCCGTCGGCACGCCGGCAGCAGTGAGCGCGGCCTGCACCGCGGCGCGCTGTGCCACCATCACGGTGAACTGCGCGTAGACCGAGTTGCGGTCGGCGCGCACCGTCACCTGCGGCACGTCGGCGAGCAGCCGCTGGTAGCGCGCGCCGATTTCTGCTCGGCGCTGCAGTTCCCACTCGAAGCGTTCCAGCTTGGCCAGCACGATGGCGCACTGCAGCGTGTCCATGCGCCCACCGACGCCCAGCCGGGTGTGCGTGTAGCGTGCACTCTGGCCGTGCACGCGGATCTCGCGCGCCGCCTGCGCCAGGCGGTCGTCGTCGGTGAAGAGCGCGCCGCCGTCGCCGTAGCAGCCCAGCGGCTTGCTCGGGAAGAAACTGGTGGCGCCGAAGGTGCTGAGTGCACAGGAGCGCCGACCCTTGTAGAGCGCACCGAAGCTCTGTGCGGCGTCTTCGATCACCGCCAGCCCGTGTTTCGCGGCAATGGCGTTGATCTCGTCCATGTCGGCCACCTGGCCGTACAGGCTCACCGGCATGATGGCCTTCGTCCGCGGCGTGATCGCGGCTTCGATCAGCTTCGCGTCGATGTTGCAGGTGTCGGGCTCGACGTCGACGAACACCGGCTTGCAACCCGCCAGCAGGATGGTCTCGGCGGTGGCCGCGAAGGTGAAGGGCGTGGTGATGACCTCGTCGCCGGGCTTCAGGTCCAGCGCCATCAGCGCGATCAGCAGCGCCTCGGTGCCGCTGGCCACGGTGATGCAGTGCTTGCTGCCGGTGAACGTGGAGAGCTTCGCTTCAAGCTCCTGCACCTCGGGCCCCATGATGTACTGGCCATGGTCGAGCACGCGCTGGATGCGCGCGTCGATGCCGGGCTTCAGCGCCGCGAACTGGGTCTTCAGGTCGGTGAATTGCATGGGGGTGCCCGCGGCCCGGAAGCCAGCGGCCAGGTCAGGTGCAGAGGCTGAGGATGTCGTGGTCGAGCCGGTAGCGTTCGCCGGTGGCCGGGCAGGTGGCGAAGACGACCTCGCCGCGGCAGTGGCCGGGCAAGTCCAGCCGTTCACCGTGGCGGCTCATCCAGCCGATGCGCCTGGCCGGCACGCCGGCCACCAGCGCGTACGGCAGCACGTCGCGGCTGACCACGGCACCGGCGCCGACGAAGGCATGTTCGCCGACGGTGACGCCGCAGACGAGGGTGCAGTTGGCGCCCAGCGTCGCGCCGCGTTTCACCAGCGTGCGCCGGTACTCGTGCTTGCGCACCACGGCGGCACGTGGGTTGAGCACGTTCGTGAAGACCATGCTGGGGCCGCAGAACACGTCGTCCTCCAGCGTCACCGCGTCGTAGACCGAGACGTTGTTCTGGACCTTGACGTTGTTGCCGATGACGACGTCGTTGCCGACGAACACGCCCTGCCCCAGCGAACAGCCCGCGCCGATGCGCGCGCCGGCGCTGACGTGCACCCAGTGCCAGACGCGCGTGCCTTCGCCGAGCTGCGCGCCTTCGTCGACGATCGCACTGGGGTGGACGGTGGCCGCCATCAGAACACCAGCGGCAGGCCGACACGCACGCCGTCGCGTGCGCTGCGGTAGGCCGCCAGCACCACTTCCAGCGAACGCAGGCCGCTGTAGCCATCGACTTCCGCGTGCCGCTCGCCGCGCAGCGTGCCGATGACGTTGTCGTAGTAAAGCGGATGGCCAGGGCCGTAGACCGAGGGCGTGGCGTAGCTGGCACCCTTCACGGTGGCGTCTTCGGGCCGGGCCTCGTCGAACTCCCAGTGCTGGATCTGGTTCACCGCCACGCCGCCGATGCGCACCGTGCCACGTTCACCCAGGATGGTGATGCTGCCCTCGAAGTTCTTGCCATACGTGAGCATCGTGACGTTGATGCTGGCCAGGCCGCCCTTGCGCAGGCGCAGGCTCATCACGCCGGTGTCCTCGGCCTCGATGTCGCGCGCCAGCGTGGCGGTGTAGGCGTGCACGTTGTCCACCGGGCCCACCAGCCAGTCGAGCATGTCGACGTAGTGGCTGGCCTGGTTGAGGAAGGCGCCGCCGTCCAGGTCCCAGCGGCCGCGCCAGGGCGCGTCGTCGTAGTAGCTCTGCGGGCGCGTCCAGAACACGTTCACCGTGCACATGAAGATGCGCCCGAAGCGCCCCGCCTCGATGGCCTGCTTCAGCAGCTGCATCGTCGGGTTCAGGCGGTTCTGCTTGACGACGAAGAGCCTGACGCCGGCCTCGCGGCAGACGCGCACCATCTGCATGCCTTCGTCCCACTTGGTGGCCATCGGCTTTTCGGTCAGCACGTGGCGGCCCGACTGCGCCACGCGCATGGCCTGCCGTGGATGCAGGCCGCTGGGGGTGGCCAGCGTGACGATGTCGGCGTCGGTGCCGCTGCCGTCGCTGGCCAGCATCGCGTCCAGCGAGGCGTAGCCACGGGCACCGGTCTTCGTTTCGGCCGCCGCCAGCGCCTCGGGGCGGTTGTCGCATACCGCCACCAGCTGCGCCCTTGCTCCGTGCTGCCGCAGCGCCTCGAAGTGGCTGGCCGCGATACGCCCGCAGCCCACCAGCGCAAAGCGGATCGGGCGGCCCGTGATGGGCAGGTTGGATCTCATCCCGACCATTTTACGGGTGCGCCTAAAATTCAGGCCCTTCCCCGCGCCCCACACCAGAGCAAAGCAGCCCGCATGTCCGACGACAACCAACTCATCGCCGAACGGCGCGAAAAGCTGCAGGCCCTGCGCGCGGAAGCGGCGAGGAACGGCACCGCCGCCTTCCCCAACGACTTCAAGCCCAAGCACCACGCCGCCAACCTGCACCACAAACATGGCCAGGTGCCCAACGAGGAACTGGAGCCGCAGGCGGTGACGGTGGTGGTCGCCGGCCGCCTGATGCTCAAGCGTGTGATGGGCAAGGCCTGCTTCGGCACGCTGCAGGACGGCTCTTCCGGTGAAAAACACGGCCGCATCCAGCTCTACGTCACGCAGGACGCCGTCGGGCCCGAGGCCTTGGCCACCTTCAAGCAGCTCGACCTGGGCGACATCCTGGGCTGCGAGGGCACGCTCTTCCGCACCCGCACCGGCGAGCTGTCGATCAAGGCCACGCGCGTGCGGCTGCTGACGAAGAGCCTGCGCCCCCTGCCCGACAAGTTCCACGGCATGGCCGACCAGGAACAGAAGTACCGCCAGCGTTACGTCGACCTCATCACCGACGAGACGGCGCGCGCACGTTTCGTGGCGCGCAGCAAGGCCGTCAGCGCCATCCGCAGCTACATGGTCGAACACGGCTTCCTGGAAGTGGAAACGCCGATGCTGCACCCCATCCCGGGCGGCGCCAACGCCAAGCCCTTCACCACCCACCACAACGCGCTCGACCAGGAGATGTTCCTGCGCATCGCGCCCGAGCTCTACCTCAAGCGCCTGCTGGTGGGCGGCTTCGAGCGCGTGTTCGAGATCAACCGGAACTTCCGCAACGAAGGCATCTCGGTGCGGCACAACCCCGAGTTCACGATGATGGAGTTCTACGCGGCCTACTGGACACACCACGAGCTGATGGACTTCACCGAAGCCGTGCTGCGCCACGCCGCGCGCTCGGCCGCCGGCACGGCCGAGATCAGCTACGCCGGCAAGCCGGTGGACCTGCACCTGCCGTTTGCGCGCCTGAGCGTGCGTGAATCGCTGGTGGTGCACGCCGGGCTGAGCCACGCCGAGGCCGACGACACCGAGTTGCTGCGCGCCAGGCTCAAGGCCGTGGGCGAAGAAGCGCCGGCACACTGGAAGCTGCCCGAGCTGCAGTTCGGCCTCTTCGAGGCGGTGGTGGAAGAGAAACTCTGGCAACCCACCTTCATCATCGACTACCCCGTCGAGGTGTCGCCCCTGGCGCGCGCGTCAGACAGCAACCCGGCGATCACGGAACGCTTCGAGCTCTTCATCACCGGTCGCGAGTTCGCCAACGGATTCTCCGAGTTGAACGACGCCGAGGACCAGGCGGCGCGCTTCCAGTCGCAGGTCGCCAACAAGGACGCCGGCGACGAGGAGGCGATGTACTACGACGCCGACCTCATCCGCGCGCTGGAATACGGCATGCCGCCGGCGGGCGGCTGCGGCATCGGCATCGACCGGCTGATGATGCTGATCACCGACAGCCCGAGCATCCGCGACGTCATCCTCTTCCCGGCGCTGCGGCGGGAATCGGCATGACACCGGCCTTGCGCCGGGAAGCGGCAATGACGCCTGCCCTGCGCCGGGAAGCCTGACCCCGCACCACCGGCCCGCCAAATGAACGCCATGGCCGACAGGCTCGAGACGCTCGACGAGATCGAAGCCGCCTTGGCGCAGCAACTGGCCGCCGCCGTGCACCACAAGAGCCACCCCTGGCACGTGGGCGTGCTGGCCACCACCGACGGCGACATCGGCGACGCACGCAACGTGGTGCTGCGTGAATGGGATGCGGCGCAGCGCACGCTGCTGATCTACACCGACGCGCGCAGCCCCAAGGTGGCCCAGCTGGCGGCGCACCCGCTGGGCACGCTGGTGCTGTGGTCGGAGAAGCTGGGCTGGCAGCTGCGCCTGCGCGTGAAGCTCGAACTGCAGACCGCGGGGCTGGCGGTGTCTTCCCGCTGGGCGCGGCTGAAGATGACGCCGGCCGCGCACGACTACCTGTCGCCGCTGCCGCCCGGCACGGCGATGGAATACCGCCACGGGCCGGCGCCGGTGCGCGAGAGCCGCAGCCACTTTGCCGTGATGGTGGCGCGTGTGCAGTCCATCGACTGGCTGGAACTGCACGCCGACGGCCACCGCCGCGCGCACTTCGACAGCCGCGGCGCGCGCTGGATCGCGCCCTGAGCGGGGGCGATTCCACGCCCGGGCGCAGACGCGCCCGCTGCCTTCATCCGCGCTTGAATGCCGCCTTGCGCTTGGCCAGGAAGGCGTCCATGCCCTCCACCTGGTCGGGCGTGCCGAAGAGGCTGTGGAAGAGCCGGCGCTCGTAGGTCACGCCGTCGTCCAGGCCGGTCTCGAAGGCGCGGTTGACGCAGTCCTTGGCCATCATGACGCTGGGGCCGCCCAGTGCACAGATCAGCTCGCCGGCGGCCAGTGCCTCGGCCAGCAGCTTGTCTGCCGGCACGACGCGGCTGACGAGCCCGGCACGTTCGGCCTCGGCGGCGTCGATCATGCGACCGGTGAGCACCATGTCCATGGCCTTGGCCTTGCCCACCGCACGCGGCAGGCGCTGCGTGCCGCCGGCGCCGGGGATGATGCCGAGCTTGATCTCGGGCTGGCCGAACCTGGCGCTGTCGGCGGCGATGATGAAGTCGCACATCATCGCCAACTCGCAGCCGCCGCCCAGGGCAAAACCCGCCACCGCCGCGATCACCGGCTTGCGCACGCGGCGCACGGTTTCCCAGTTGCGCGTGATGAACTCGCCCTGGTAGGCCTGCAGGTAGGTCTTGCTGGCCATGCCCGCGATGTCGGCGCCGGCGGCGAACGCCTTCTCGCTGCCGGTGATGACGATGCAGCCGACGCCGTCGTCGGCGTCCCAGGCCAGCAGCGCGGCACCCAAAGCGTCCATCAGTGCGTCGTTCAGCGCGTTCAGCTGCTTGGGCCGGTTCAGCGTGACGAGGCCGACACGGCGCTCGCCGTCGCCGCGCAGCTCGGTCAGGATCAGGGCATCGCTCACGGGTGTCTCCTCGGGTTGGCGCAGGCACTATACGGCGGCGCCCGGGGTGTGCACGGTCAGTCGACATGGCCACCCATCACCGCCCAATTCCCGATTTCACGGCGCGGGCCGTCAAGTTAAGCTGCACGGATCGGGGGCCCGCTGCCCCTGCAAAGCCCCGCCGGCCCGCCGCATGCCCACCTTGTTCCGCAAGACCGCCAAGGGACAGACCGAGATCGAGACACGTGCCCACCGGCTCACACCGCGGCTGCGCGCGCTGCTGATCCTGGTCGACGGCAAACGCGACGCCGCAGCCCTGGGCATGCTGGTGCAGCAGGCCGACAACCTGGTGGAAGAACTGCTGGCACAGGGTTTTGTCGAGGCGCTGCCCGAAGCCCAAGCGCCGCCACCACCCGTGCCGCTGCCCGTGGCGCCCGCAGCGAAGCCGAATGCCGCACCGGCGCCGAAGGCGCCGTCGTCGGTCAGCGTCGACTTCGACACCCTGCGCCGCAATGCCGTGCGCGCACTCAACGACGAGCTGGGCCCGGCTGCCGAGACCATCGCCATCCGCCTCGAACGTGCCCGCAGCATGGCCGAGCTGCGGCCGCTGCTGGTGCAGGCCGCGCAGGCGGTGGCCAACATGCGCGGGCGCAGTGCCGCCGAAGCCTACGCCGCGAAGTTCCTTAGCGAAGAATAGGACCGGCGCTCCGGGGTGAAACGTCAGCGACTTCTTTCCGCCTGCTCGGGCAGGCGCTCGATCTGCAGGTCGATGAAGGTCTCGGCGTCCTGGCGCACGAGGATGCGCACCGGCAGGTACTGCAGGCTGGGCGCTATCCAGACCTCGGCCGTGTAGTCGCCGGCGCGCGCCGGCCGGCGCGGCCGCACGTGCATGGCTTGCACCGGCCCGGCGACGGTGTGTATCGGCTCGCTGGCCAGGACGTCGTATTGCCAGGCCTCGACACGCCGCGGCAGCGCCAGCTGCAGTTCCACCGTCTCGCCGGGGGTCAGCCGTGCGGGCTGCGTCGTGAACAGCCAGGTCAGCTGCACGAACTGGCTCACGGCGTCCTGCAACGCCGGCGGGCGCGGCAGCACCGGGCCGCCGCCGGGCAGGCGCACGCCGTCGGCGTCCATGAAGATGGTGCTGCGGCGCCGGTCGCGGAAGATGACGTCCATCTCCATGTCGTAGCGCCGCGGGTGCAGGCCTTGGGCGGTGATCTCGCCTTCGCTGCTCTCGCGGCGCGTCATCAGCGGCGCGAAGGCCGGGCCGACACTGGCTTCCAGGAAAACCTGGTAGCGCGTGCCCTGGCGCAGCCACTCCACGCGCGCCTGCCCTTCCACCGGGCCACGCACGTTGCCGGTGAGGCGGTAGCTCAGTCGCGTCGAAGGCGGCCACTCGAAAGCCGCCGGCGCCGAGGCCGCTGCCTCGCCCACCGCGGCCTCCGCCAGCCCCGGCTGGGGCAACAGTTCGGCCAGCTGCGCGGGCTCGGGCAGGTCGGGCAGCGCCGGCGCGGGCTCGGGTACCGGCGGCAGGATGGCGACGGGCTCGGGCGGTGCTGCTTCGGGCGTGGGCTCCGCAGCCGACGCCGCCGGCGCTGCGGCCAGCGCCGCCAGGCGCGGCTTCGGGCGCAGCAGCGGCGCGGGCGCCACCACGGCCACCGGTGCCAGTTCACGCACGAAGCTGACCTCGAAACGCAGGCGCGGGCTTTCGGCACCGTCAGCGCCCAGCGGCGGCGGCAGCACGCCGTTGGCCAGCCACAGGTGCGCCAGCAGCACCGCGGCGCCCAGCGCCAGCAGCCAGTGAACGCGACTGGCGTTCACGCGGTGGCGCTCAACTGCCGGCGGCGGCCAGGAAGCAGCACAGCGCCGCCACCGCGCTGAGGCGGAAGCGCAGCGTGAGCCAGCGTGCCACGCCTTCGGCGGGGTAGATGCGGCGGTCGACCGCGTAGCAGGCGGCGAGCATGACGCCGTGCACCACCAGGCCGGCGCTGGGTGGCATCAGCACCGCCACCCAGGCCACCAGCGAGGGCACGACGCCCCAGGCCAGCAGCCTGGGCGGCGGCTCGGCGTGGCGGAAGGCCAGGCCCCAGTGGATGCCGCCGAGAAAACTCACGATCACCGCGGCATAGGCCGACATCGCCAGTGTGGCGTAGCCGTGGGCGTCGTCACGTACCAGCCAGACGAGCGCGGCGCCGCAGACGAAGGGCAGCAGCCCGGCATGGCCCAGCCGGCGGGCGGACAGGGGCAGTTCGTCGGTGAAGGAAGGGGAGGCAGCGGCAGTCATGCCACGATTGTCCTACCCCACCCATGGCGCGGTGTGGTGCGAGCGCACTACCCGACACGCACGCAGGCACGCGCCGCCCCCCGGGGCGCCGGGGACCGACTACTTCTTGGCTGCCGTGGCCGCCGCGGCAAGCAGGCGCTCGACCGTCTCGCCCGAGATCGCGCCCGGCCGGCGCGTGCCGTCGGCGAAGAACACCGCCGGCGTGCCGTTGATGCGCTGCGCCTGACCGAAGGCCAGGTTGCGGTCGATGGCGCCGGTGTCGCACTTGCTGCCGGCGGCCGTCTTCGGCGGCACCACGCCGTCGATCATCCAGGCGCGCCAGGCCTTCGCCGGGTTGCCAGCGCAGGTGATGTCGCGTGACTTGGCGGTCGAGTCGGCGCCCAGGATGGGCATCAGGAAGGTGTAGATCGTGACGTCCTTGATGGCCAGCAGGTCGCGTTCGAAGCGCTTGCAGTAGCCGCAGTTCGGGTCGGCGAAGACGGCCATCTTGCGTGCCCCGCTGCCCTGCTTGATGACCATCGCGTCCTTCAGCGGCAGCTTGTCGAAGTCGATGGCCAGCAGCTTCTCGATGCGCGACTGCGTCAGGTCGGTGCGCGTCTTGGTGTCGATGAGCGAACCGTTGGCGAAGATGTAGTCGCCCTTGTCGTCGGTGTAGATGATCTCGCTGCCGCCGTAGCGCACTTCCCACAGGCCGGCCACCGGCGAACGGGTGATCTCGTCGATCTTGGGCAGCTGCGGCAAACGTTCGGCCAGCGCCTTGCGGATGGCGGCTTCCTGCGCCAGTGCGGCCGCGGGCAGGAGCGCGGACACGGCGAATGCAGCGAAGGACAGGGCGGCGGCCAGATGGCGGCGGGTGAAACGTGGGGTCATGGGGTTCCTGTGTTTGCGGTTCAGCCGCCCAAAGCGCGCCCGGTGAGCAGGCGCTTCAGCGGTGGCAGCCGGTTGGCCAGACTCAGGCCGCGGTTGCGAAGTTCCTTGACCAGCGGCTGTTCGCTGGCAAACAGCTGCAAAAGTCCGTCGGTGACCTGCGCCATGGCCTGCACCGGGCCCAGGCGACGGCGTGCATAGCGCGACAGCAGCTTCTCGTCGCCCAAAGCGCGCCAGGCCTCGCGTGCGGCCAGCACCTCGGCCAGCACGGCCACGTCGGCCAGGCCCAGGTTCAGCCCCTGGCCGGCCAGCGGGTGCACGACATGCGCGGCGTCGCCCACCAGCACCCAGCCGGGGCCGCACAGGCGGTCGGCCTGGGCCAGCGACAGCGGCCACTGCGCGCGCGGGCTGGCAAGCACGAGCTGCCCGGCGGCACCGCCGGTGACGTCGTTGAGCAACGCCGTGAAGTCGGCGTCGTTCAGCGCCAGGCGCGTCTGCGCGGCGTCTTCAGGCAGCGACCACACCAGCGCCAGGCCGTGGCCGGGCGTGGGGCGGTCCAGCGGCAGCAGGGCCAGCACGTCGGGGCTGCGGAACCACTGCCGCGCCAGGCCGGCGTGCGGGCGGTCGCTGACCAGCCGCGCCGCCAGGGCCGTCTGGCCGTAGGGGTGGCGTTCCATGCGCACGCCCAGGGCCTCGCGCGTGGCCGAGGCCTTGCCTTCGGCCAGCACCTGCAGCGCCGCGGGCACAGGGGCGGCCACCGGGGTGATGTGCGGCGCGAATTTCACGGCGGCACGCAGCGCACGTTCGAGCTCGGCGGCGTCGACGATCCAGGCCAGCTCCGACAGCGACTGCTGCCAGGCCGAGAAGTGAATCGCCGCGCCGGGCTCGTCACCCTCGACGTGCATGTCCTGCACGGCCGTGCGCGCGTCGGCGGGCAGCGCGTCCCACACCTTCAGCGTGTGCAGCAGCGCCACCGATGCCGCGTTCAGGGCATAGGCGCGCACGTCGGCCTGCGCAGGCTCGGCCAGCGAGCCCAGCAGCGCCACCGCCAGCCCCTGGCGCGACAGCGCCAGCGCCGTGCACAGGCCGGCGGCGCCGGCGCCGCGCACCAGGATGTCGTGGGTTTGCATGTCGGGCATTGTAGGGAGGGGCCCCGGCACAATGCGGCCGCGGGCAAGAGCTGCTTTCCCGTGAATCCCGAACCGACTGGAAGTCCCGACTGGAAGCTGCATGAGCGAGACCACCGCCACCCCGCCCTGCACCGTCGGCGCGCTCTTCGTTCACCCGGTGAAGTCCTGCGCCGGTGTGGCGCTGCCGCAAAGCCTGCTGGTGGAGACCGGCCTCGACCTCGATCGCGCCTGGATGGTGGTCGACGAACACGGCGAAATGCTCACCCAGCGTGAACTGCCGCGCCTGGCGCTCGTCCAGCCCGCGCTGCGCACGAGCGAGGTGGTGCTGCGCGCCCCCGGCATGCTGGCGCTGCACCTGCTGCAGGACACCGTGGAAGGCGCCACGCGCGTGCGCGTCTGGGACGACGTGGTGAAGGCCTACGACATGGGCCCGCTGGCGGCGCAGTGGTTCAGCGACTTCCTGGGCACGAAGCTGCGGCTGGTGCGTTTCGACCCCGACGAAACACGCCTTTCCGAACCGAGGTGGGCCGGCGACGTGCAGGCCGAGAACGCCTTCAGCGACGGCTACCCGCTGCTGGTGGCCAACGGCGCATCGCTGGCCGACCTGAACGCCCGTCTGGCGGCCAGGGGCAATGCACCCGTGACGGTGCAGCGTTTCAGGCCCAACCTGGTGCTCGACGGCCTGCCGGCCTACGACGAGGACCACCTGCACGAGATCGACATCGCCACCGGCGAAGGCACGGTGACGCTGCGCCTGGTGAAACCCTGCGTGCGCTGCAGCATCCCCAACGTCGACCCCGCCAGCGCCGAGACCGGCAGCGAGCCCGGCGCCACGCTGGCCGGCTACCGCGCCGACCCGCGCATGAAGGGCGGCATCACCTTTGGCATGAACGCGGTGGTTGTGCAGGGCTTCGGCCACACGCTGCGCGTGGGGCAGCCGGTGCGCCTGCGTTACGCCTTCGCCTGACCGGGCTGCCAGGCCCGGCCGTGCGTCATGCCGGCCGCTTCTCGGGCAGCGGGATGAACTCCGTCTCGCCCGGCACCGCCGCAAAGCGCCCCGCCGCCCAGTCGTCGGCGGCCTGCACGATGCGTTCCTTGCGCGACGAGACGAAGTTCCACCACATGTGGCGCTGGCCCAGCGGCGCGCCGCCGATGAGCACGACGCGCGCGTCGGCTTCGGCCGAGAGCATGGGTTCGCTGCCGGCGTCCAGCACCATCAGGTGGCCGGGCGGCAGGCCACTGCCGTCGAGCTGGGCCGCACCCTCGACCACGTAGACGGCGCGTTCCTCGGCCAGCGGCAGCGGCAAGGCGTCGCCGGCAGACAGCGCGATGTCGAGGTAGAGCGTGGGCGAACGCACCACCACCGGCGAGGTGGCCCCGAAGGCCGAGCCCACCAGCACCCGCAGCCGCGCACCGCCGACCTCCAGTTCGGGCAGGGCCGCCGCGGGCGTGTGTTCGAAGGCCGGCGCCATCTGCTCGTCGGCCGCCGGCAGTGCCACCCACAGCTGCAGGCCATGGCTGCGGCGGTGGCGGCCGCGCAGGTCTTCAGGCGTGCGCTCGCTGTGCACGATGCCACGACCTGCAGTCATCCAGTTGATGGCGCCGGGCTCGATGCGCTGCACCACGCCCAGCGAGTCGCGGTGCTGCATCGCGCCTTCGAAGAGGTAGGTCACGGTGGCCAGGCCGATGTGCGGATGCGGTCGCACGTCGTGCTCGTCATCGGGGCCGGCGTCGACCGGGCCGAAGTGGTCGAAGAAGACGAAGGGCCCCACCGCCTGGCGTGCCGCCGCGGGCAGGAAACGGCGCACCGTGAAGCCGCCGCCGAGGTCCTTGGTGTGCGCTTGCAGGGTCAGCATGACGCGGGGCCTCCGCCCGTTGAGCAAGGTCAATGCCGGTCGCGTCCGGATCTGGCGAAGGTGCCTGGCCCGATCGCAGAATGACAGCGACGAGATTGAACAGGAGATGGCATTGTCAGCCCTCAAGCACGTGCTAACTCTGGCGCTTGTGATGGCCATGCTCAGCGCCTTCGGCGCAGGTGCCCAACAGTCCTACGACCTGCGTGTGTTCAACGTCGCGGTCGGTGTGCCGTGCTGCGGCCAGGCCACGACCTTCGAGGACTATTTCAACAACGGGGACCCGCTGCACGGCGGCCTCTTCGGCGGCACCCTCTCGGGCAGCGGCAGCTACTCCGCGGTGAACGCCGGCTTCTCGCCGGGCGCGGAACTGGACGGCCCTGCGTCGGACCAGCCAGGTACGCTCGGCGGCGTAGGCAGGCTGCGGCTGTCCTTGGCCGACGCCACGCCCGCACCGAGCAGTCTCGACGCCCCCGGCACCCTGAACATGACCAACCGGCTGGCCCTGGACAACCCGGGAACGGGCTCGCTGTTGGGCCGTGCGCAGACCTTCGACGTCACGCTGACCTGGAACTTCACGACACCCGACGTCGGTTCCTACTACGGCCTGCGCCTGAGCGACAACCCCAGCCTCTTCCTCACGCCCGGAACGGCCTTCAGTGACCTCATCGACCTGCGCGTGGTGCGGGGCGCACCGGGACAGCCGATGGTCAACGTGCGGCGGCTGAGCTACGACGGCGCGATCCTGACGGCGTCGGAATCCATGAGCATCGCCGTGGCAGGCAGCCTGCTGCCGGGCTACACGCTGGCCGACGTGGCCTACATCCAATTGAGGCAGCACTACCAGGCCGACCCCGTCGGCCAGCCCTACGTGTGGCCTTCCTTCACGCTCGTCGGCAGCGCGCTCGACCTCGTCGGGGAGGGCTTCCTGTCACCGCTGACGCTGTTCAACGGCGAGGACTTCACGCGCGCCTCGGCCGGCGACAGCTACACGGTGGCGGTGCCCGAGCCGGCCGCGGCGACGCTGCTGTTCGTCGGCCTGCTGGCCCTGGCCGGCCTGCGCGCGCGCCGCGGCTGAGCGCCGCGGCCCGGCGCAGGGCCAGACCTTAAACTTCGGGGTTGTCGCGTCGCCGACGCGCCCCCCGAAAGTGCACTTCCATGAGCCTCCAATGCGGCATCGTCGGCCTGCCGAACGTCGGCAAGTCCACGCTCTTCAATGCCCTGACCAAGGCCGGCATCGCGGCCGAGAACTACCCCTTCTGCACCATCGAGCCCAACGTCGGCGTTGTGGAACTGCCCGACCCGCGGCTGGCCGCGCTGGCGGAGATCGTGCAACCCGAACGTGTGGTGCCGGCCATCGTCGAATTCGTCGACATCGCCGGGCTCGTCGCCGGCGCCAGCAAGGGTGAAGGCCTGGGCAACCAGTTCCTGAGCCACATCCGCGAAACCGACGCCATCGTCAACGTCGTGCGCTGCTTCGACGACGAGAACGTCATCCACGTCGCCGGCAAGGTCGACCCGGTCTCGGACATCGAGGTCATCCAGACCGAGCTCTGCCTGGCCGACCTGGCGACGGTGGAAAAGAGCCTGCACCGCTACGTGAAGGCGGCGCGCTCGGGCAACGACAAGGAAGCCGCGGCGCTGGTGAAGGTGCTCGAGAAGTGCCAGGCCGCGCTGGACCAGGCGCAGCCGGTGCGCGGCATCGATTTCAGCAAGGAAGAGCTCGTCATCCTCAAGCCGCTGTGCCTGATCACGGCCAAGCCGGCGATGTTCGTCGGCAACGTCAGCGAGACGGGCTTCGAGAACAACCCCTACCTCGACCGCCTGCGCGACTACGCCGCTAAGCAGAACGCGCCGGTGGTGGCCATCTGCGCCAAGACCGAAGCCGAACTGGCCGACATGAGCGACGACGACAAGGTGATGTTCCTGCACGAGATGGGGCAGGACGAGCCGGGGCTGAACCGCCTCATCCGCGCCGCCTTCAAGCTGCTGGGCCTGCAAACCTACTTCACTGCCGGCGTCAAGGAAGTGCGCGCCTGGACCATCCACATCGGCGACACCGCACCGCAGGCCGCAGGCGTCATCCACACCGATTTCGAGCGCGGCTTCATCCGCGCCCAGACCATCGCCTACGAGGACTTCATCAAGTTCAAGGGCGAGCAGGGCGCCAAGGACGCGGGCAAGATGCGCGCCGAGGGCAAGGAATACGTCGTCAAGGACGGTGACGTGCTCAAC
>JAURZK010000026.1 GCA_030653505.1 Rubrivivax sp. | reverse complement strand
TCCTTCTCACCCTTCTCGGCCTTGGCTGGCTTGGCGGCAGGGGCGGCTTCCAGGGCGGCAGGCAGCAGGGCGATGCCCAGGCTTTCGCGCACCTTGTTTTCGATCTCGCGGGCGAGGTCGGGGTTCTCGCGCAGGAACTCGCGCGCGTTGTCCTTGCCCTGGCCGATCTTCTCGCCGTTGTAGGCGTACCAGGCGCCACTCTTTTCCACCACGCGGGCTTCGACACCCATGTCGATGATCTCGCCTTCGCGGCTGATGCCTTCGCCGTAGAGGATGTCGAATTCGGCGGTCTTGAAGGGCGGCGCAACCTTGTTCTTGACGACTTTGACCTTGGTCTCGCTGCCGATGATCTCTTCGCCCTTCTTGATGTTGCCGGTGCGGCGGATGTCCAGGCGCACGGACGAATAGAACTTCAGCGCATTGCCGCCGGTGGTGGTTTCGGGGTTGCCGAACATGACACCGATCTTCATGCGGATCTGGTTGATGAAGATGACCATGGTGTTGGTCTTCTTGATCGTCGCCGTCAGCTTGCGCAGCGCCTGGCTCATCAGCCGCGCCTGCAGGCCGGGCAGGCTGTCGCCCATCTCGCCTTCGAGTTCGGCCTTCGGCGTGAGCGCGGCCACCGAGTCGATGACGATGAGGTCGATGCTGCCGCTGCGCACCAGCGCGTCGACGATCTCCAGCGCCTGTTCACCCGTGTCGGGCTGGGAAATCAGCAACTCTTGAAGATTGACGCCCAGCTTCTGCGCGTACTGGATGTCGAGCGCGTGCTCGGCGTCGATGAAGGCGCAGGTGCCGGCCTGCTTCTGCATCTCGGCGATGACCTGCAGCGTCAGCGTCGTCTTGCCCGAGCTTTCCGGGCCGTAGATCTCGATCACGCGGCCGCGCGGCAGGCCGCCGACGCCCAAGGCGATGTCCAGGCCCAGGCTGCCGGTGGAGACGACCTGGATGTCCTCGATGACTTCGCCTTCACCCAGGCGCATGATCGAACCCTTGCCGAACTGCTTCTCGATCTGGGCGAGTGCCGCCTGCAAGGCCTTGGCCTTTTCGGTGTTGAGGGCCTTCACGGGTGCGTCCATGCTGAAATCTCCTTGGTTGGGCCAGATTATGAATGCAAAGCTGGATATGCGTACAGTCCTTTTGGGGTAACCCCTCGGGGGCCCCCGCCCGGGGGCCAGCACCATCGTCCGCCCCTTTTGCCAGGTGGCGGAGGCGACCTAAAATCGCGTCACAGCACAAGGGGCCGGGCGTGCCGTCACGGGCCCCACAGGAGACAAAGCCATGCGCATCCTCATAGCCGAAGACGACCAGGTGCTTGCAGACGGGCTGTTGCGTTCGCTGCGCGCCGCCGGCTACGCCGTCGACCAGGTGAACAGCGGCAGCGAGGCCGATGCCGCCGTCGCCGCCCACGAATTCGACCTCGTCATCCTCGACCTCGGCCTGCCCAAGATGCATGGCTTCGAGGTGCTGAAGAAGATGCGCGGCCGCGGCAGCAGCGTGCCGGTGCTCATCCTTACCGCGGCCGACAGCGTCGAGCAGCGTGTCAAGGGCCTGGACCTGGGCGCCGACGACTACATGGCCAAGCCCTTCTCGCTGCAGGAGCTGGAAGCGCGGGTGCGGGCGCTGACCCGGCGCGGACTGGGTACCGCTTCCAGCGTGCTCAAGCACGGCCCGCTGACCTTCGACGCCACCGGCCGCGTGGCCTACCTGAACGACCAGATGGTCGAACTCTCGGCACGTGAACTCAGCCTGCTGGAGGTGCTGCTGCAGCGCGCCGGGCGCCTGGTCAGCAAGGACCAGCTCGTCGAGCGCCTGTGCGAGTGGGGCGACGAGGTGAGCAACAACGCCATCGAGGTCTACATCCACCGCCTGCGCAAGAAGATCGAGCAGGGGCCGGTGCGCATCGCCACCGTGCGGGGACTGGGTTACTGCCTCGAGAAGATCGCCGCTTGACCGGGGCCCGTCGGGCCCGCGGGCGCGGTCTGGCGCGATTCATGCTCCGCGTCTGAGACTGCCATGGCCACCGCGCTGCATGAACAACGATCGCTCTTCGGCGAGATCCTCGACTGGATGCTCGCGCCCCTGCTGCTGCTGTGGCCGATGAGCCTGGGGCTGACCTGGGTGGTGGCGCAGTCCATCGCCGCACGCCCCTACGACCGCGAACTGGCCGACGCCGTGCGTGCGCTGGCGCGCCAGGCCACCGTGCAGACCTCCACCGCCGACCTGCCCGTGGGCAGCGTGCGCGCCGAGCTGGAGCGCGCCGCCGCCACGCTCAAGCGCGACGACGACGAAGACCGCAGTTACTACCAGGTGCTGGGCCGCCGCGGTGAACTGCTGGCCGGCGAGACCGCGCTGGCCGTGCCCTTCGAGGAGGTCAAGGGCGACGGCGCGGTGCGCTTCCGCGACGACATCCTGGGCGACGAACCGGTGCGCGTGGCCTACCTGTGGCTGCCGCCCGCGCCCGGCCACGAAAGCAGCGAAGCGCTGGTGCAGGTGGCCGAGACGCTGGGCAAACGCTCGCAGCTGGCCACCGAGATCATCAAGGGCGTCATCCTGCCGCAGTTCGTCATCCTGCCGCTGGCCGTGGTGCTGGTGTGGTTTGCGCTGGCGCGCGGCATCCGGCCGCTGGCCGAGCTGCAGCAGCGCATCCGCAAGCGCGAGAGCACCGACCTGTCGGCCATCGCCGAGGGCGACGTGCCCGACGAGGTGGCGCCGCTGGTGCGCGCCATCAACGACCTGCTGCAACGCCTGGACAAGACCATCGCCACGCAGCGCCACTTCCTCGCCGACGCCGCGCACCAGCTGAAGACGCCGCTGGCCGGCCTGCGCATGCAGGCCGAGCTGGCGGCGCGCGAGATCGACAGTGGTCGCGGCGACCCGGCGTCGATGAAACACACGCTGCGCCAGATCGGGCTGTCGACGCAGCGTGCGGCGCACATGGTCAACCAGCTGCTGTCGATGGCGCGCGCCGAAGACACCGGCCAGGCCGCGCGCCACCAGATGGTGGACCTGGCCTCGGTGACACGCGCCGTGGTGCGCGACTTCGTGCCACGCGCCATCGAGCGCCGCATCGACCTGGGCTACGAAGGCCCCGACAACGCCGGACACCACGAGCAGACGCGGCTGCACGCCGAACCGGTGCTGCTCAGCGAGATGGTGCGCAACCTGGTCGACAACGCGCTGCAGTACACGCCGCAGGGCGGCACGGTGACGGCGCGTGTCGTGCCCGATCCCTTCGGACAGGTGGTGGTGCTGCAGGTGGAGGACACCGGCCCGGGCATCGCACCCGCAGAACGCGAGGCGGTGTTCCGCCCCTTCTACCGCGCGCTGGACACCGAGGTCGACGGCAGCGGGCTGGGCCTGGCCATCGTCGCCGAAGTCGCGCAGCGCCACGGCGCCGAGGTGACCGTCACCGACGTGCGGCCGCGTGGCAGCCTGCCGCCGGGCGGCACGCCGGGCGCACTGTTCACGGTGCGGTTTCCACTCGTGACGGCGGCCGCCACGCCGACGGCTTCATCCGCCTCGGCGGCCTGAGGCTGCATCAGCCCGCGGCCTAACTTTGCATCAGCCCGCGGCCTAACTCTGCATCAGCCTGCGGCTGCGGGCGATCGACATCAGGATGCCCAGCCCCAGCCCCAGCGAGACCATCGCGGTGCCGCCGTAACTGACGAAGGGCAGCGGCACGCCCACCACGGGCAGGATGCCGCTGACCATGCCCATGTTGACGAAGGCGTAGGTGAAGAAGCCCATCGTCACGGCGCCGGCGAGCAGCCGCGTGAACACGGTGGGCGCCTCGGAAGCGATGACCAGCCCGCGGAAGATCAGGAAGGTGAAGCCGGCCATCAGCACCAGCACGCCGGCGAGGCCGAACTCCTCGCTGAAGGCGGCGAAGATGAAGTCGGTGGTGCGCTCGGGGATGAACTCGAGGTGCGTCTGCGTGCCCTGCATGAACCCCTTGCCGGAGAGGCCGCCCGAGCCGATGGCGATCATGCCCTGGATGATGTGGAAGCCCTTGCCCAGCGGGTCGCGCGTGGGGTCGAGCAGCGTGCACACGCGCTGGCGCTGGTACTCGCGCAGCACGTGCCAGTCGACCCCCGGCACGCACAGTGCGTCGCCGGCGGCCACGATGGCCACCAGGCCCGTAGCGCCCAGGACCAGTGCAGGTACCACCAGGCGCCAGCTCAGGCCGGCGAAGAACATCACGTACAGCCCGCCGGCCAGCACCAGCAGCGAGGTGCCCAGATCGGGTTGCTTCATCACCAGCCCCACCGGCACCCCCAACAGCAGCGCGGCGACGACGAAGTCAGGCACACGCAACTGCCCTTCGCGCTTCTGGAACCACCAGGCCAGCATCAGCGGCATGGCGATCTTCATGATCTCGCTGGGCTGGATGACCAGCGGGCCCAGCGCCAGCCAGCGTGTGGCGCCCTTGCGCGTGATGCCGAAGATGGCCGTGGCCACCAGCAGCGCGACGCCGGCCACGTACAGCGGCACGGCCAGCTGCTGCAGCTTCTGCGGTGGCACCTGCGCGACGACGAACAGCACCACCAGCGCCAGCAGCATGTTGCGGCCGTGGTCGACGAAACGTGTGCCGTGGTCGTAGCCGGCCGAGTACATGGCCACCAGGCCCACCGCCGCCAGCATGAGTACGGCCAGGAAGAGCGGGCCGTCGAAGCCGCTGAGCACCCGGCGCACCCAGAGCCAGGGCGAAGGGCGGTCGAAGGTGCCGGTCATCGGGCTGGCGTGGCCACCGTCGCGACACGCTGGGCAGCCGCCGATGCCTTCGGCGCCGACGCCGAGGCCGGAGCAGCGTCCGCTGCCGCCGCCACCGGCGGCAACGCCTGGCCCGGCAGCGGCACGTCTTCGGCGCGGCGCGGCTTGCCCACCGGCGTCACCACGCGACCCTCGCGCATGCCGGCCAGGTCTTCCTCGCTGGGGTACAAACCCAGCAGCAGGTAGTCGAAGACACGGCGTGCGATGGGCGCGGCGCTGTCGCTGCCGAAACCGGCGTTTTCCACCACCACGGCCAGCGCGACGGTCGGGTTGTCGATCGGCGCCGCGGCGATGTACAGCGCGTGGTCGCGCTTGTGCTCTTCCAGCTTGGCGGCGTTGTACTTTTCGCCGGCGCGCACGCCGACGGCCTGCGCCGTGCCCGTCTTGCCGCCGCTGGCATAGGCCGCGCCGAGGAAGGAGCGCACCGAGGTGCCTTCCACCGTCACGCTCTGCAGCGCACGGCGGATGAGCTGCACGTGCTCGGGCTTCATTGCCAGCGGCTCCATCGCGTCGCCGGCCACGCGCTTGCGCTCGCCGGTGATGACGTTCTCGATCTCGCGCACCAGGCGCGGCCGGTAACGCTCGCCACCGCTGACCAGCGTGGCCGTGGCGCTGGCCAGCTGCAGCATCGTGAAGTTGTTGTAGCCCTGGCCGATGCCCAGCGAGATGGTCTCGCCGGCGTACCAGCGTTGCTGCTCGGGCTTCTTGTAGTAGCGCTTCTTCCAGGCCGTCGACGGCAGGATGCCGGTGACCTCGTTCTCGATGTCGATGCCGGTCCTGACGCCGAAGCCGAAGGGCTGCAGCTGCTCGTGCATCAGGTCCACGCCCATCTCGTTGGCCAGCGAGTAGTAGTAGACGTTGCTGCTCTTGACGATGCTGCGCACCATGTCCACCGGACCCAGCCCCTTGTCGCCGTGGCTGCGGAAGGTGTGGTTGCCGAACTGGAAGGTGCCGCCGTCGTTGATCACCACGTTCGGGCCGCGCTTGCCGCTGTTCAGCGCCGCCATCGCCATGAAGGGCTTGAAGGTGCTGCCGGGCGGGTAGGTGCCGCGCAACGCCCGGTTCAGCAGCGGCTTGTCGATGCTCTCGTTCAGCTCGCGCCAGCTCTCGACATCGATGCCGTCGACGAAGAGGTTGGGGTCGAAGGTGGGCTTGCTGACGAAGGCCAGCACCTCGCCCGTGCGCGGGTCCAGCGCCACCAGCGCGCCGCGGCGCTTGCCGAAGAGATCTTCCACCAGTGCCTGCAGCTTGATGTCGATGGACAGCACCAGCTTGTCGCCCGGTGTCGGCGGGTGGCTGTTCAGCCGCCGCACGGCGCGGCCGCCGGCGCTGGTTTCCACCTCCTCGAAGCCCGCGGTGCCGTGCAGGACATTCTCGTAGCTCTGCTCCAAGCCCAGCTTGCCGATGTATTCGGTGCCCTTGTAGTTGCCCTGGTCGGCCTCGTCCCAGTCTTCCATGGCCAACTTCTCGGCCTGGTTGATGCGCCCGATGTAGCCCAGCAGGTGGCTGCCGACCTCACCCAGCGGGTAGCTGCGGAAGAGCCGCGCCTTGACGTCGACACCGGGGAAGCGGAAGCGCTGCGCCATGAAACGCGCCACTTCCTCGTCGCTGAGCTTGGTGCGGATGGGCAGCCACTCGGCCCCCTTCAGCTCTTCCTGCAGACGCTTGAAGCGGCGGCGGTCGCGCGGCTCGATGTTGACGACGCCAGCCAGCTCGTCGACCAGCGTGTCGAGGTCGGCCGCGGCGCTGGCCCCGCCCAGGCGGGGCGAGATCTCCAGCGTGTAGGCCGAGTAGCTGGTGGCCAGCACGACGCCCTGGCGGTCGACGATGATGCCGCGGTTGGGCACGATGGGCACCACCGCGATGCGGTTGGCCTCGGCCTGCGTGGCCAACTGCTCGTGGCGAATGACCTGCAGGTAGACCAGCCGCGCCGCCAGCAGCGAGAACGCCACCAGCACGAACGCGGCCGCGGCCAGCAGCCGGCCGCGGAAGCGGCCGACCTCCTCTTCGACGTCGCGCAGAACGGTCATGGCAGGTGCTTCACAACGGCCGATTCTGGTCCGGATCGGGCGCACGGCGCTGCGGTGCCAGCAGCAGCAAAGAG
Organism: Rubrivivax sp.; assembly: GCA_030653505.1. Taxonomy (GTDB): domain Bacteria; phylum Pseudomonadota; class Gammaproteobacteria; order Burkholderiales; family Burkholderiaceae_C; genus Rubrivivax. The sequence continues at coordinate 5,284 of JAURZK010000026.1, read as the reverse complement.
GCCAAGGGCCACAGCAGCGCCTCGAACACCGGCGCCAGCAGCAGGCTCCAGCCCGGGAACATGCCGCCGGCCAGCATGCGCACGGCCAGCGCCACGCCATGCGCGGCAAAAAACACGGGCAGGATCTGCAACGCCTGCTCGACGACGCCGAACCACAGCAGCCGCCGGTGGATGGTGATGGCCACGAAACTCAGCAGCGTGTAGGCCAGCGCGTGCTGGCCCAGCAGCGCACCCTGGTGCACGTCCATCAGCAGACCGAAGACGAAGGCCAGGCCGACGCCGACACGGCGCGGCTGGTGCACGTTCCAGAACACCAGTGCCAGCGCCAGCAGGTCGGGCATGGCCGGCTGTCGGCCCACCGGCAGCAGGTTGAAGCCCAGCGCCAGCAGCAGCGACAACGCGATGAAGAACGGGTTGACCGGCAGCAGCAGCTGGTTCGATCCCCGCGGCATGATCATGACGCCGCCCTCCCAATCCGCATGGTCATGGCGCGGCCTGCCGAGTGCCGATGGATCATGGTGCGCTCGCCCGCTTCGGCGTCTTGAGCTGACGGTCCTCGCGCGACTTCACCGCTTCCACGGGGTCCGGCCGTGGCGGCAGCTGCACCGAAAGCGGCTCGAGCACCAGCACGTGGCGCACGCCGTCGGGGCTGGCCTCGGGCTGCAGCGCTATGCGTGCGAAGCCCGACTCGACGCGACGCTCGACCGCGGTCACCCGTGCCACAGGCAGGCCCGGCGGGTAGACACCGTCCAGGCCACTGGTGTGCAGCTGGTCGCCGACCTCGACGTCGGCGTTGGCCGAGGCAAAGCGCAGTTCCATGCCGCCGTTCGGGCCACCACCGAAGGCCGCCCCGCGCTGCTGCGTGCGCAGGTTCAGCACCGGGATGGCGGCATCCTTGTCGGCCAGCAGCGTCACTTCAGAGGTCACCGTGTAGGTGCGCGTCACCTGGCCCAGCACGCCGGCTTCGTTGATGACGGGCGAGCCCGGCAGCACCCCCTGCGCCGCGCCGCGGTCGATGAAGACCTTGCGCGAGTACGGGTCGGCGGCTTCGAAGAGCACCTCGGCCGGGGCCGAACGCACCGCCGTCGCCGCGCGCAGTTCGAGCAGCCCACGCAGTCGCTGGTTCTCCTGCGCCAGCTGATGGGTGCGCAGCGCGCGCTCGGCCTGGGCGGCCACGCGCAGTGCCGCGGCGCGTTCGGCCTCCTGCGCGCTGCGCAGGCCGCGCAGGTAGTCGTCGCCGCCCTGCACCATCTCCACCGGCACCGCCAGCACACGCTGCACCGGCAGCAGCGCCACCGCCAGGCCGGCGCGCAGCGGCTCGGCCCACCTGAAGCGTGTGTCGGCCACCATCAGGAAGAAGGCCAGCGCAGAGAAGAAGATCAGCTTCGTCAGCGCCGACGGGCCCTGGCGAAAGAAGGGCGGCGGCGTGCGGTCGAGCGTTCCCAGCGGCATGGCGCGGCGTCCCGGCGGTCAAGCCCCCAGGGGGGGCAGACGCGCAGCGGCGGGGGCTGGCATTTACTCGGAGGTGAAGATGGAACCGAGCCGTTCCATGCGCTCCAGCGCCATGCCGCAACCGCGCACCACGCAGGTCAGTGGGTCTTCGGCCACCAGCACGGGCAGGCCGGTTTCTTCGGCCAGCAGGCGGTCGAGATCGCGCAGCAGCGCGCCACCGCCGGTGAGCATCATGCCGCGCTCGGCGATGTCGGCGCCGAGTTCGGGGGGCGTCTGCTCGAGGGCATTTTTCACCGCGCTGACCATCTGGTTCAGCGGGTCGGTCAGGGCTTCGAGGATCTCGTTGGAGCTGATGGTGAAGCTACGCGGCACGCCCTCACTGAGGTTGCGGCCCTTGACTTCCATCTCCTTCACCTCGGAGCCGGGGAAGGCGCTGCCGATGTTCTTCTTGATCGCTTCGGCCGTGGGTTCGCCGATCAGCATGCCGTAGTTGCGGCGGATGTAGTTGATGATGGACTCATCGAACTTGTCGCCGCCGACGCGGATGCTTCCCTTGTAGACCATGCCGCCCAGCGAGATGACCCCCACTTCCGTGGTGCCGCCGCCGATGTCGACGACCATCGAGCCCGAAGCTTCCGACACCGGCAGGCCGGCACCGATGGCCGCGGCCATGGGCTCTTCGATCAGGTAGACGTCCGAAGCACCGGCGCCAAGGGCACTCTCGCGGATGGCGCGGCGCTCGACCTGGGTGCTGCCGCAAGGCACGCAGATGATGATGCGCGGGCTGGGCCGCAGGATGCCGCGCGGGTGCACCATCTTGATGAACAGCTTGAGCATCTGCTCGGTCACCGTGAAGTCGGCGATGACGCCGTCCTTCATCGGCCGGATGGCCTCGATGTTGCCGGGCACCTTGCCGAGCATGGCCTTGGCTTCCTTGCCCACGGCCTGGATGGTCTTCTTGCCTTGCGGGCCGCCTTCGTGGCGGATGGCGACGACCGAGGGCTCGTCGAGCACGATGCCCTTGCCGCGCACGTAGATCAGCGTGTTGGCGGTACCGAGGTCGATGGCCAAGTCGGTGGAGAAGTAGCGGCGCAGGGATGCAGCGAACATGGGCTGGTGTGGGGGATCGTGGCGCTCGGCGGGCTCGTGGACGAAGGGTCGGCGGCAGGTCGGGCGTCGGTGGGCGTTGACAGGCGGGGCCTGGGCGACGAACTGCGGAGGCCCGTTCCGGACCTGACCCGCAGTCCGTCGGGGCGTGCGCGTGCGCGTGTATGTGGTGTTCGGTGTGCTCGCCTTCGGGCAACGGGAGCGGCGGGCTCTGACGGTAACCTGTCCAGATGCCTTGCCAAGGGGCTTGCGAGTAACCATAGATAATAACGTATCCATCCACCGCTCACCCTGGTGAGCCGCCGCTTTTTTCAGCAGCGGCGCGCCCTTGCGGCGGCCCGGCCCACCCACTGTTCGCCCACCACCCACACGATGGCCCTGACCCTGCAGGACGTGAGCCGCATCGCCCACCTGGCGCGGCTGGAACTCTCGGCGCCCGAGCAGGCGCTGATGCTCGAGCAGCTCAAAGGCTTCTTCGGCATCGTCGAGCAGATGAGCGCGGTCGACACGCGCGGCGTCGAGCCGCTGTACACGCCGCTGTCGGCGGTGCGGGCCGTCGAACTGAGGTTGCGCGACGACGTCGTCAGCGAAAGCGACCTGCGCGAGGCCAACCAGCGCAGCGCGCCTGCGGTCGAAGACGGGCTCTTCCTGGTGCCGAAGGTGATCGAATGAGCGGCGAGTTGCACACCCTGGGCGTGGCCGCGCTGGGGCGCGCGCTGGCCACCAGAACCGTCTCCAGCGTCGAACTCACGAAGGCGCTGCTGGCCCGCGGCGCGCAGCACGCCGATCTCGGCGCCTTCCTCTGCACCGACGCAGACGCCGCCTTGGCTGCCGCACGCGCGGCCGACGCTGCGCTGGCCGCCGGCACGGCCGGCCCGCTGACCGGCGTGCCCATCGCGCACAAGGACATCTTCGTCACCGACTTCGCGCGCACCAGGTTGCCATCGACTGCCGGCTCGAAGATGCTGCAGGGCTACGCCAGCCCCTTCGACGCCACCGTGGTCGCCCGCCTGGCGGCGGCCGGCACCGTCACCCTGGGCAAGTTGAACTGCGACGAATTCGCGATGGGCTCGGCCAACGAGAACTCGGCCTACGGCCCGGTGCTGAACCCCTGGGACCGCACGCGTGTACCCGGCGGCAGCTCGGGCGGCAGCGCCGCTGCCGTGGCCGCTCGCCTGGTGCCGGCCGCCACCGGCACCGACACCGGTGGTTCGATCCGTCAGCCGGCCAGCTTCACCGGCGTCACCGGCATCAAGCCGACCTATGGCGTGTGCAGCCGCTACGGCATGATCGCGTTCGCCAGCAGCCTCGACCAGGCCGGCCCGCTGGCGCGCAGCGCCGAAGACTGCGCGCTGCTGCTGTCGGCGATGAGCGGTTTCGACGCACGCGACGCCACCAGCGCGCAGCGCCCGCCGCAGGACTTCCATGCCCAGATGCTGCAGCCGCGCCCCGGCTCTACTGCCGCGCGCCCTCTGCAGGGCCTGCGCATCGGCCTGCCGAAGGAATTTTTCCCCGCCGCGCTGGCCGCCGACGTGAACGGTGCGGTGCGCGGTGCGCTGGCCGAACTCGAGAAGCTGGGCGCCACGCTCGTCGACGTCAGCCTGCCGCGCACCGAACTGTCCATTCCCGTCTACTACCTCATCGCCCCGGCCGAGGCCAGCAGCAACCTGGGACGCTTCGACGGCGTGAAGTTCGGCCACCGCGCGGCCGACTACACCGACCTGATGGACATGTACAAGAAGACGCGCAGCCAGGGCTTCGGCCCCGAGGTGAAGCGCCGCATCATGATCGGCACCTACGTGCTTTCGCACGGCTACTACGACGCCTATTACCTGCAGGCGCAGAAGCTGCGCCGCATGATCGCCGACGATTTCCAGGCCTGTTTCAAGGCCTGCGACCTGATCGCCGGCCCGGTGGCACCCACCGTGGCGTGGAAGCTGGGCGAGCAGGGCGACGACCCGGTGAAGGCCTACCTCGCCGACATCTTCACGCTGCCCGGCAGCCTGGCCGGCTTGCCCGGCATGAGCGTGCCGGCCGGCTTCGGCGCACACGGCATGCCGGTGGGCCTGCAGCTCATCGGCAACTACTTCGAGGAAGGCACGCTGCTGCACGCGGCGTTTGCGCTGCAGCAGGCCACCGACTGGCACGAACAAGAACCCCCCATGCCCCCCGAGGGGGTTTCCGCGGCTTGGGAGCGGCCCGGCGCCGCCGAGGAACCCGCCCTGTGAACGCACCTGTCCTGACCCGCGGCTACGAGGTCGTCATCGGCCTGGAGACGCACGCCCAGCTCTCGACGAAGAGCAAGATCTTCAGCGGCGCATCGACACTGTTCGGTGCCGCACCGAACACCCAGGCCTGCGCGGTGGACCTGGCCCTGCCCGGCACGCTGCCGGTGATGAACCGCGGCGCCGTCGAGCGCGCGATCCAGTTCGGGCTGGCGGTGCAGGCCAAGATCGCGCCGCTGTCGATCTTCGCGCGCAAGAACTACTTCTACCCCGATCTGCCCAAGGGTTACCAGATCAGCCAGTACGAGATCCCGGTGGTGCAAGGCGGGCATGTCGAGTTCATTCTGGAGGGCCGCAAGCGCAGCGTTCGCCTGACCCGCGCCCACCTCGAGGAAGACGCCGGCAAGAGCCTGCACGAGGATTACCACGGCCAGACCGGCATCGACCTGAACCGCGCCGGCACGCCGCTGCTGGAGATCGTCACCGAGCCCGACATGCGC
>JAURZK010000023.1 GCA_030653505.1 Rubrivivax sp. | reverse complement strand
GTCGCTGTGGGCGTAGAAGAAGCTGGTGCTGTTCATCTGCCGCGGCGGGCGGATCCAGTCCAGGCCAAAGGCCAGCGGCACCCACCCGGTCTGCGGGCGCAGCTTTTCCTGGCCCACGTAATGAGCCCAGCCGCCGCCGCTCTGGCCGATGCAGCCGCACATCATCAAGAGGTTGATGACACCGCGGTAGTTCATGTCGGCGTGGTACCAGTGGTTCATCGCCGCGCCGATGATGATCATCGACTTGCCCTGCGTCTTGTGCGCGTTCTCGGCGAACTGGCGCGCCACGGTGATGATCTGGTCGCGCGGCGTGCCGGTGATGCTCTCGGCCCAGGCCGGCGTGTAGGCGGCGTTGTCGTCGTAGCTCTTCGCGCCCGAACCCAGGCCACGGTCGATGCCGTACTGCGCAGCCTGCAGGTCGAAGACCGTGGCCACCAGGGCTTCACGGTGATCCCCTTCCTTGCCCAGGCGCAGGCGCACGGCCGGCACCTTGACGAAGTTGACCTCGCCGCCCTGCGCGTTGGACTTGAAGTGCGGCGTGCTGATGCCACCGAAGTAAGGCAGGCCGACACCGACGACTTCGTGCGCCTGCGTGCCATCTTCCAGCACCGACAGCTTCAGCTTGACCTGCTGGCCGTGGCGCGCCTCCTTGTCTTCCAGGTTCCACTTGCCGGCGTCGACCTTGCCGGTCTCCGACTCCTGCCCCCAGCGGAATCCGATGCTGCCGTTGGGCAGCACGGCGCGGCCGTCGGTGTCGAAGGCCACCGTCTTCCACTCGGGGTTGTTGGCCTGGCCCAGCTTGCCGTTGAAGTCGCTGGCGCGCAGGTAGCGGTCGGGCACCAGGGTGGCAGTGCCGTCGGGCAGCGTGTGCTCCTTCAGCATCACCAGCAGCGGCAGGTCGGTGTAGCGGCGCGCGTAGTTGTCGAAGTACGGCGAACGCTCTTTGAAGTAGAACTCGTTCAGCGCGACGTGGCCCATGGCCATGGCGAGCGCGGCGTCGGTGCCCTGCTTGGGGTGCAGCCACAGGTCGGCGAGTTTCGCGACCTCGGAATAGTCGGGTGTCACCGCCACCGTTTTCGCGCCCTTGTAGCGCACCTCGGTGAAGAAGTGCGCGTCGGGCGTGCGCGTCTGCGGCACGTTGCTGCCCCAGGCGATGATGTAGGTGCTGTTGTACCAATCGGCCGATTCGGGTACGTCGGTCTGCTCGCCCCAGACCTGCGGGCTGGCCGGCGGCAGGTCGCAGTACCAGTCGTAGAAGCTCATGCAGACGCCGCCGATCAGCGACAGGTAGCGTGAACCGGCGGCGTAGCTGACCATGCTCATCGCCGGGATGGGCGAAAAGCCGATGACACGGTCGGGCCCGTGTTTCTTGATCGTGTAGACGTTGGCCGCGGCGATGAGCTGGTTCACTTCGTCCCAGGTCGAACGCACGAAGCCGCCCATGCCGCGGACCTTCTGGTAGTCGCGTCGCGCGTCGTCGTTCTCGACGATGGTGGCCCAGGCATCGACCGGGGTCTTCGCGGTCTTCATCGCTGCGTGCCAACGCTCCAGCAAGCGCCCGCGCACCATCGGGTACTTCACGCGGTTGGCGCTGTAGAGGTACCAGGAATAGCTGGCGCCCCGAGCGCAGCCGCGCGGCTCGTGGTTGGGCATGTCCCAGCGGGTGCGCGGGTAGTCGGTCTGCTGGGTTTCCCAGGTGACGATGCCGCCCTTGACGTAGATCTTCCAGCTGCACGAACCCGTGCAGTTCACGCCGTGGGTGCTGCGCACGATCTTGTCGTGCGCCCAGCGGTTGCGGTAGGCGTCTTCCCAGGTGCGGTCTTCACCTGTGGTCACGCCGTGCTCGCCGGAGAAGCTCTCCTTGGGCAGGCTGAAGTGGGTCAGGCGGTCGAGAAAATGACTCATGGTGCGTCCTTCAGGGGGAATCGGTTCAGCAGGGCATCGGCGCGTTGCTGCGGCTGTAGTGCCACCAGGTGACCGCGATGCAGGAGACATAGAACAAGACGAAGACCTGCAGCGCCGCCTCGGGGCTGCCGGTCAGGGCGATCGAGCTGCCGTAGCTCTTGGGGATGAAGAAGCCGCCGTAGGCGCCCAGGGCGCTGGCAAAGCCCAGCACGGCGGCAGCTTCCTTGTTGCCTTCGCGCACGGCCTGGGCCTGCGCGTCGTGCTGCGGCTCGGCGGCGCGCTGGCGCTCGGTGAGGAAGATCACCGGGATCATGCGGAAGGTGCTGCCGTTGCCCACGCCGGCAGCGGCAAAGAGCAACAGGAAGCTGGCCAGGAAGCCGCCGAAGTCGCCGCCGCGCCCGGACGCCGGAAGGAAGTGCAGCACCGCCAGCGCGCCGGCGGCCATGGCGACGAAGCACCAGAAGGTGACCCGCGCGCCGCCGTGGTGGTCGGCCAGCCAGCCCCCCAGCGGCCGGATCACCGCGCCCAGCAGCGGGCCCAGCCAGGCGTACTGCAGCGCGTCCACGCCCGGGAACTGGCTCTGCATCAGCAGCGGAAATCCTGCCGCGTAGCCGATGAAGCTGCCGAAGGTGCCGATGTACAGCCAGCACATCAGCCAGTTGTGCTTGCGCGTGAAGATGACGGCCTGGTCGGCGAAGTGGCCCTTGGCATCGGCGATGTCGTCCATGCCCAGCCACGCGCCCAGGGCGCTGGCGACGATGAAGGGCACCCAGACGAAACCCGCGTTCTGCAACCACAGCGCAGCGCCTTCGGTGCTGACCTGGGGCGCGCCGCCGAACACGCCGAACACGCTGCCGGAGATGACCACGGGCACCACGAACTGCACCATCGACACGCCGAGCTGCCCCAGGCCGGCATTCATGCCCAGCGCATAGCCCTTTCGCGAGCGCGGATAGAAGTAGCTGATGTGCGCCATCGAGCTGGCGAAGTTGCCGCCCCCCAGGCCGCACAGCAGCGCCAGCGCAACCATCAGCTCGTAGGGCGTCTCGGGCCGCTGCACGGCGTAGCCGATGCCCAGCGCTGGCAGCAGCAGGCTCGCCGTGGACAGCGTCGTCCAGACGCGGCCGCCGACCACCGTCACCGCAAACGCATAGAAGATGCGCAACGTGGCGCCGCACAGCGCCGGCAGCGCGGCCAGCCAGAACAGCTGGTTGGTGCTGTACTTGAATCCGACGGCGGGCAGGTGCACGACGACCACGCTCCACACCATCCACACCGCGAAGGCCAGCGTCAGCGCCGGTATGGACAGCCACAGGTTGCGTCGTGCCACGCGGCAGCCGCGGCGCTCCCAGAACCCGCGGTCCTCAGGGTTCCAGTCGGCGATCAGGTGCGTGGCGACCATGGTCGATGGTGGGTATGTGCGGCGGCGTGGCGAGTCAGGGGTTCTTCACGTACGCGTCGCGTCGCAGATAGAACCACCAGTTCAGCACCAGGCACACGGCATAGAAGATCGCGAAGCCGTACATCGCGTACTGCGGCGTGCCGGCCTTGATCTGCTGGCCGATGACCACCGGCGCGATGAAGGCGCCGTAGGCCGCCACCGCCGAAGTCCAGCCCAGCACGGGGCCGGCCTGGGTGCGGTCGAAGATGACGCCGATGGTGCGGAAGGTGCTGCCGTTGCCGATGCCGCTGGCCAGGAACAGCAGCATGAACAGGCCCAGGAACATCGGGAAGTACTGCTCCGGCGTCGCCGAGCCGTAGGCCTGCATCATCACGTAGCCCACCGCCACCGAGGCGCCCGCCATCACCACCGAGATGACCTGCGTGACGATGCTGCCGCCCACCTTGTCCGAGATCCAGCCGCCCACCGGGCGGATGGCCGCGCCGATGAAGGGGCCCATCCACGCAAAGGTCAGTGCCGACGGTGCATTCGGGTTCTTCAGCGTGTGCTGCATGACGCCGTTGGCGTCGGGCACGTGCTGGAAGCCGAAGATCACGGTGATGGCCAGCGGCAGCGCCATCGAGAAGCCGATGAAGGAACCGAAGGTGACGATGTACAGCGCCGTCATCGACCAGGTGTGCTTGTTGCCGAAGATCGCGAACTGCTTTTTCACGCCCTCCTTCATCTCGCCGAAGGCGGCGAGTTTCATCACCGCGAGCGCGAGAACGATGTCCAGCGGAATCGCCACCCACATGCTCAGCACGCCCAGGCCGGTGGGCGCGGGCAGGTAGAGCCAGAGCATGAAGATCGCCGGCACGAAGGCCAGCGTGTACAGGTAGGTGATCTTGGCGAAGGCCACCGGCGGCGAACCCGTGTTCGGCGACACCGTCTTCAGGTTGTTCATGCCCCACCAGCACAGCACGGACAGCGGCACCAGCGACAGCACCCAGGCGAAACCCGCGTTCTGGATCCACGTCGGCGTGCCGGCGACGATCTTGCCGAAGATCCAGCCGCTGTCCTTCACCAGCGTCGTGGGTTCGCCGCCGAGGGCGCCGAACAGGCCGATGGTCATCACCAGCGGGATCACGATCTGCATCGTCGTGACGCCGAAGTTGCCGAGGCCGGCGTTCAGTCCCAGCGCCGTGCCCTGCAGCCGCTTCGGGAAGAAGGTGCTGATGTTGGACATCGAGCTGGCGAAGTTGCCGCCGCCGACGCCCGACCACAGGGCCATCAGCTGGAAGGCCCACAGCGGCCAGTCGGGATGTTGCAGCACGATGCCGGTGCCGAAGGCCGGCGCCAGCAGCATCGCGGTGGTCAGGAAGATGGTGTTGCGGCCGCCGGCCAGGCGGATGAGGAATGACGCCGGGATGCGCATCGTCGCACCCGAGATGCCGGCGATGGCGGTCAGCGTGAAGAGCTCGGCCTGGGTGAAGGGGAAGCCCAGGTTGAGCATCTGCACGGTGATGATGCCCCACATGCCCCAGACCGCGAAGCCGCACAGCAGCGCGGGCACCGAGATCCAGAGGTTGCGGTAGGCGATCTTCTTGCCGGTGCTTTCCCAGAACGCCTCGTCCTCGGGGCGCCAGTCGGCGATGTCGGCGCCGCTGGGCGCGCCTTGCGGTGCGCGGGCGGCGGTATTGGCGTTCATGGTCGTTTCTCCTTGGAAATCAGCGCCTGAAGCTGCGCGACAGCGGTGAGGCGGGCGCGTTCTGGCCCATCACCTCGGTCTTGCGCACTTCCGTCCAGTACATCCAGATCAGCGAGACCCAGACCACGCCGTACATCAACATGAACGCGCTGCTGCGGATGCCGGTGAGGTCCATCAGCGCGCCGAACAGGATCGGCAGCACGAAGCCGCCCAGGCCGCCGGCCAGGCCGACGATGCCGCTGACCGTGCCGATGTTGTGCGGGAAGTCGTCGCTGATGTACTTGAAGACGCTGGCCTTGCCGAAGGCCCAGCAGATGCCCAGAAGGAACATCAGCGCGGTGAAGCCGTAGACGTTGAGGCCGACGTGGAAGGTCTTGGGGCCGTCGACCGTGAGGATGGTCATGTCGGTCTGCGGGTAGCTCAGCAGGAAGAGGCAGATCCAACTCGCCCACATCACCCACCAGGTGACGCTGTGGGCGCCGAACTTGTCCGAAAGCACGCCGCCGACCGCACGCAGCACGCCGCCGGGCAGGCTGAAGCAGGCGGCCAGCAGCGCGGCGACGCGGATGTCCAGTCCGTACTCGCCAACGTAGTACTGCACCATCCACAGGCTCAGCGCGACGTAGCCGCCGAAGACGATGCTGTAGTACTGGCAGTACTTCAGCACCTTGGGGTCCTTCAGCATCTTCAGCTGGTCGCTGAACTTGACGTGGCTGGGCACCAGGTGCGCGGGGTCGCTGCTGCTGAAGAGCCAGAACACGACCAGCGTGCCCAGCATGATGGCGGCGTAGACCTGCGGCACCATGGTCCAGCCGAAGGCCACGACCAGCGCCGGCGCGATGAACTTGTTCACCGCCGCGCCCGAGTTGCCGGCGCCGTAGACGCCCATCGCCATGCCCTGGCGGTTGCGCGGGAACCAGCGTGCCACGTAAGGCGTGCCCACCGAGAAACTGCCGCCGGCCAGGCCGACGAAGAGGCCGATGACCAGGAAGTGCCAGAAGGCCGTGGCGTAGGCCATCAGGAAGATGGCCGGCACCGTCACCGCCATCAGCACGGCCATGACGACGCGGCCGCCGTACTTGTCGGTCCAGATGCCCAGCGGCACGCGGATGAGGGAACCCGTCAGCACCGGCATCGCAGTGAGCAGGCCGAACTCCGTGGCGTTCAGCCCCAGCGTCTTCTTCAGCGGGATGCCGATGACGGCGAACATCATCCACACCATGAAGCAGACGGTGAAGGCCAGCGTGCTGACGATGAGCACGCTCCAGGCTTCGCGCGGGCGGTGGGTCAGGTCTGTGGTGAGCATCCGGGGGATTCCATTCGGGATGAAGGGGACTGTGGCCTTCGCCGTGGGTGCCGCACATCCTCCTGGCGACCAGCCGTGGCGCGCCGGAAGAACGAGGGGCGGCAGGTGTGCCATCGTCCGGAAGGTGTAGTCCGGCGGCGTTGTGGCCCCGGTTTGACCTGGCGCAAGGCACATCGGCCCTGGTCAGCGTTCGGTGGCGCACGGACGCCGGACCCGAGGCGCGCGACGCTCGAGCGCCCTGCCCAGGCGCCCTGCGCTCCCCCCGTGAACACCGCCGCCAGCCCCACCAACCCGCCGGTCGTCGTGCCCTCGCACCGCGCCCCTGAAGACCTGGCCGACCGCTTCGCGCTCGGCGTCACGCGGCTGCTGCGCTTCATCGCCGATGCCTTCTTTGCCCGGCGCTACGGCCACCGCGCCATCGTGCTGGAGACCGTCGCGGCCGTGCCGGGCATGGTCGGGGCGACGCTGACGCATCTGCGCTGTCTGCGGGAGATGAAGGACGACGAGGGCTGGATCCGCACCCTGATGGAGGAGGCG
>JAURZK010000012.1 GCA_030653505.1 Rubrivivax sp. | reverse complement strand
TTCGGGAAGGCATTGGTCAGCCGCTGCAGCCAGACGGCGCCCGGCTCCTCGTTGTTGTATTCGACGCTGCCGCCGGGTTGCAGGATCTCGTAGGGGCTCATCGTCGCGTCGCCCACGAAGATGAGCTTGTAGTCCTTGTTGTACTTGCGTATCACGTCCCAGGTGGCGTGTTTCTCGCTGTAGCGGCGCCGGTTGTTCTTCCACATGAAGTCGTAGACGCAGTTGTGGAAGTAATAGAACTCCAGGTGCTTGAATTCGGTCTTCGTCGCCGAAAAGAGTTCCTCGACGCGGTGGATGTGTTCGTCCATCGTGCCGCCGACGTCCATCAGCAGCAGCACTTTCACCTTGTTGTGGCGCTCGGGCACCATCTTGATGTCCAGCATGCCGGCATTGGCTGCGGTGCTGCGGATGGTGTCCTCGAGGTCGAGTTCATCGGCCGCGCCCTCGCGCGCGAAGCGACGCAGCCGGCGCAGCGCCACCTTGATGTTGCGCGTGCCGAGTTCCTTGTTGTCGTCGTAGTCCTTGTAGGCGCGCTGGTCCCACACCTTCACCGCGCTCTTGTTGCGCCCCTTGTCCTGCCCGATGCGTATGCCCTGCGGGTTAACGCCGTAGGCGCCGAAGGGGCTGGTGCCGCCGGTGCCGATCATCTTGCTGCCGCCCTCGTGGCGTTCCTTCTGTTCCTCGAAGCGCTTCTTCAGCGTCTCCATCAGCTCGTCCCAGCCCATCTTCTCGATGGCCGCCTTCTGCTCGGGGCTGAGTTCGAGTTCCAGCGTCTTGCGCAGCCAGTCCAGCGGCAGGTCCTGCGTGAAGTCGGTGAGCAGTTCCACGCCCTTGAAGTAGGCGGCGAAGGCGCGGTCGAACTTGTCGAAGTTCGCTTCGTCCTTGACCAGGCTGGTGCGCGCCAGGTAGTAGAACTTGTCGACCGTGGGGCCGCCGTCGTCGTCGATGACGCCGGCCTTCAGCGCTTCCAGCAGCGTCAGGTATTCCTTGACCGAGACCTTCAGCTTGGCGGCGCGCAGCGTGTAGAAGAAGTCGATCAGCATCGGGGGCCAGACGGGCGGGCGGACGGACAGGTGATGGGCAGCTTGCGATTGTCGCCGCGCCGGCCCGGCCCGTGCTCGCTCAGGCGCCGCGTCGGGGCTTGGCCGCGCGGTCGTGCCGCTTCAGCCAGGCGAAGAACTCGGTGAACCACATGCGGCTGTTGCGGGGCTTCAGGATCCAGTGGTTCTCGTCGGGGAACCACAGCAGCCGCGCGTCGATGCCGCGCGCCTTCAGCGTGTTGTAGTAGGCCAGGCCCTGGGCGTCGGGCACCCGGTAGTCCAGCGCGCCGTGGATGACGAGCGTGGGCGTGCCCATCGTCGCGGCGTAGGCGTGCGGGCTCTGCGAGAGCACTCGGGCCATGTCGTCCCAGTACCAGTCGCCCAGTTCCTTGGCGTGCCAGCTCCAGGCGTCGTCGGCGAACATGCCCACCCAGTCGTAGCAGCCGGCGTGGCAGACGTAGGCCTGGTAGCGCCCTTCGGCGACATGTGCGTTCATCCACGCCACCATGTAGCCGCCGTAGCTGCCGCCGGCGGCGTAGACACGCTTGGGGTCGGCCCAGCGGTGCTGCAGCAGCCAGTCGGTGCCGGCCTCGACGTCCTGCAACTCCAGTTCGCCCCAGCGGTGCGTGATGCTGTCGAGGAAGGCGTAACCGAAGCCGCTGCTGCCGTGGTAGTTGACGCTGGCCACCACGTAGCCCTGCGCAGCGAAGACCTGCAGGTTCCAGCGGTAGTGCCAGTTGTCGCCGGGGCCGGTGTGCGGGCCGCCGTGGATGCTGTGCATCACGGGGTACTTCTTCTTCGGGTCGAAGCCGGGCGGGTAGACGACCCACATCTGCACGTCGTCACCCTGGGGGGCCTTCGGGTCGGCCGAAGTTTTGGATGACGCGCCCTTGATCCAGACCTCCTCGACGCGGCCGAAGTCGATCTGCGCCAGCACCTTGTCGTTGAAGTGCTCCATGCGGCGCGGTGCTTCGCCCGGCAGGTGGGCGTGCAGCCGCGCCGGGTGCAGCGAACTGTCGGCCAGCGTCACCAGCGTGCCGGCGGCCTTGTCGTAGCCGCCCACCCAGCCGCCGTGCACCACCACCTCGGCGCGCCGGTCGGGCAGGTCGAAGCGCCACAGGTGCGTGCGGCCCTTCTGCTCGGCCGGGAAGAGCACGGCCTGCCCGTCGGCCTCCCACAGCAGCGGGGCGTGCACGTCGTGGTCCCACTCGTGGCTGACGAGGTCCCAGCTGTTTTCGTCGCGGTCCCATACCGCCAACTGCTGCGGCATGGTGTGCTTGATGGCCTGGTGGCTGGCGGTGAAGGCGATGCGGTCGCCGTCGGGGCTGTAGCGCGGCGGACCGAGGTCGAACTCCGCGTCCTGCACCAGCACCTGCACCTTGCCGGTCTTCAGGTCCATCTCGGCCAGCGCAAAGCGGCCGTCGATGCGCTTGACCGGCGCGGGGTCGAAGACGAAGGCCAGGCGGCGGCCGTCGGGCGAGATGTCGAAGTGGTCGGCCGAGGGGTCGGCGCGGCCCAGTTCGTAGCCCGTGCCCTCGAAGAGGTTGCGCACCTTGCCCGGCGCGCCGTCGCGGCCCAGTTCCAGCAGGTGCAGGTGCGGCACGCGGCCCATCGGCAGGTTCTGGTCCCAGTGGCGGTACTGGGCTTCGCTGGTGACGTAGCCCGTCTCCTTGCGCTCCTTGAACTCCTTGTGCTTCTTGGCCTGCGCCTTGGTCCCCTTCAGCTCGGGCCAGACCCAGCTGATGAAGACCAGGCGAGCGCCGTCGGGGCACCAGCGGAAGCCGCCGACGCCGGTGGCCACGTCGGCGGCGCGGTGGGCCTCGCCGCCGTCGGGTGCGATCACGTAGAGCTGCGTTTCGGTGTCCTTCACGCCCTGTTGCTCACGCTTGGCGGTGAAGGCGATGAGGTCGCCGCGCGGGCTCCAGCGCGGCTGGCCGTCCTTGTCGCCGCAGCTCGTCAGCCGGCGCGGCGCGCCGCCCAGCGTCGACATCAGCCACAGCGACGAGTGCGACGTGTTCTCTTCCATCGAGAAGCGGGTCAGCGAGGCCACCGCCTGTGCGCCGTCGGGCGCCAGGCTGGGCGAGCCCAGGCGCTCGATCTGCCAGAGGTCTTCGACGGTGATGTTCTTCTTCTTGGGCATGGGGGTCTCCAGGGGTGCTGCGCGCTGTCAGCGCGACTTGTTCATTAGCCAGTCGAGATGGGAACGCACCGCCGGCCACTCGGCCGCGGTGATGCTGTAGACGGCGGTGTCGCGCTGGCTGCCGTCGGCGGTGCGCTGGTGCGCACGCAGGACGCCGTCGAGCTGCGCACCCAGCCTTTCGATGGCGCGGCGGCTCTGCGTGTTCAGGCGGTGGGTGCGGAACTCGACGGCGATGCACTCGAGCTGTTCGAACGCATGCGCCAGCAGCAGGCGCTTGGCCGCCGTGTTCAGCGGCGTGCGCTGGGCCGAACGCGCGGTCCAGGTGCTGCCGATCTCGACGCGGCGGTGCGTGGCGTCGATGTGCATGTAGGTCGTCATGCCGACGACGCGACCTTGTCCTTGTGCAGACATGTCGAAGACCGTGAAGGGCAGCATCGAGGCCGTGGCCTGCAAAGCCAGCCGGCGCTGAATCTCGGCGGCCATGCCTTCGGGTGCAGGCACGGATGTGTACCAGAGCTGCCAGAGTTCACCGTCGCGCGTCGCTTCGCACAGCGCGTCGTGGTGGCTGGGCGACAGCGGTTCCAGCCGCACGTGCGGGCTGGTGAGCGTGACCGGTGCGGGCCACACCATGACGGTCAGCGGTTGTGGCGCTGCATGAACACGAGCTTCTCGAACAGCGTCACGTCCTGCTCGTTCTTCAGCAGCGCGCCCACCAGCGGCGGTATCGCCACCTTGTCGTCCTTGCTCTGCAGTGCGTCGAGCGGGATGTCCTCGGCCACCAGCAGCTTCAGCCAGTCCAGCAGCTCCGAGGTGCTGGGCTTCTTCTTGAGCCCGGGCAGGTTGCGGATGTCGTAGAAGGTCTTCAGCGCGTGGCCCAGCAGTTCCTGCTTCAGGCCCGGGAAGTGCACGTCGACGATGGCGCGCATGGTGTCGGCGTCGGGGAACTTGATGTAGTGGAAGAAACACCGGCGCAGAAACGCATCCGGCAGTTCCTTCTCGTTGTTGCTGGTGATGAAGACGACGGGCCGGTGCCTGGCCTGCACGAGTTCACGCGTCTCGTAGACGTAGAACTCCCTGCGGTCGTTCTCGCGCAGCAGGTCGTTCGGGAACTCGATGTCGGCCTGGTCGATCTCGTCGATGTGCAGCGCCACCGGCTGCTCGGCGGTGAAGGCCTGCCACAGCACGCCCTTGACGATGTAGTTGTGGATGTCCTTGACCTTGGCCCCACCTTCGACACCCGCCAGCTGGCTGTCGCGCAACCGGCTCACCGCGTCGTACTCGTACAGGCCCTGCTGCGCCTTGGTGGTGCTCTTGATGTGCCACTGCAGCAGCGGCATGCCCAGGGCGGTGGCGACTTCCTCGGCCAGCATGGTCTTGCCGGTGCCGGGTTCACCCTTGACCAGCAACGGCCGCTTCAGCGTCACGGCCGCGTTCACGGCGAGCATCAGGTCGGGGGTGGCGACGTACTGGTCTGAGCCTTGGAACTTCATCTTCTGGGTGTCGCCATGGCGCGCTGAAAGAGCTCGGGCGAGTATACGGGCCGCCCTATAATCGCCGCCGCTGCGCAGCCCGCGCCGAGCCGCAAGACGCTCGCCGTCAGGCCCCTTACTGCCGACCCGACACCACCGATGATGAGCAAAGCCTTTACCCTGTTGCTGGCGCTGACCGCTGTCCTGTTCGCACTGCCCGCGGCCCATGCGCAGGACGCTGCCGCCGGTGCGAAGAAGGCCGCGATGTGCATCGGCTGCCACGGCATTGCGGGTTACCAGTCGAGCTTCCCCGAGATCGCCAAGGTGCCGATGATCTCGGGCCAGGGTGCCGCCTACATCACCGCGTCGCTGGCCGCCTACAAGAAGGGCGAACGCCGCCACCCGACGATGCGCGCCATCGCCACGTCGCTGAGCGACACCGACATGGCCGACCTGGCGGCCTACTACCAGCAGCATGGGGCGTCGATGATCAAGCCGGTGGCCGACACGCCCGCTGCGCAGCCCTCGGCCGAAGTGGCCGCGCTGCTGGCCAAGGGTGCCTGCGCGTCGTGCCACGGTGCCAACTACAGCAAGCCCATCGCCCCGGCCTACCCGAAGCTGGCCGGCCAGCACGCCGACTACCTGGCGAGCGCGTTGCGTGCCTATGGCACCACCGGCAACCCCAACGTCGGCCGCGCCAACGCCATCATGTCGGCGCAGGTGAAGCAGTTCAAGCCGTCCGAGCTGAAGGCCATGGCCGCTTACCTGGGCGCGCTGCCCGGTGAGCTGCGCACCGTGCCGCAGCCGAAGTTCAAGTAGGAAGGGCTTCACGCTGCAACGGCCACCCGGTGACGGGTGGCCGTTGCGCTTTCAGGGCGCCGTGCGTCGCCGCGAAGGCCAGGCCAGCACGCCGGTGGCCAGCGCCGTGCCCACCAGGATCACCGCGCAGCCGGCCAGCATCGCCGGCGTGGGCCGCTCGTCCAGGAAGAGCCAGCCCCACAACATCGCGAAACCCGGGATCAGGAAGGTCACCGAGATCGCATTGGTGGCACCGGCATGCGCGATGAGCCGGAAGTACAGCACGTAGGCCAGCCCGGTGCAGGCCAGCGCGAGCGCGGCGGCCGCGCCCCATGCGATGGCCGAGGGCGGCGTGGCCGGCCAGGCCCACCAGGCCGGCAGCGCCAGCACCAGCGTGGCGGCAAGCTGGCTGCCGGCGGCCGTGGCCATCGGCGCGACGCCGACCAGCCGCTGTCGCGCGAAGTTGGCGGCCAGCCCGTAGAGCACGGCCGCGCCCAGGCAGGCGGCGATACCCAGCGCCGGACTCGGGCCGTGCGCGCCGGGCTCGAAGTCGGCCTTGCCCCAGGCCAGGCCGACCACGCCGGCCACCCCGACGACCAGGCCCAGCGCCCGGGACGCACCCAGCCGTTCGCCCAGCCAGAGCATCGCGATCAGCGCACCCCAGATCGGCGCCGTGGCGTTGAACACCGCCATCAGGCCGCTGCCCAGGACCAGCGCTGCAACGGTGAAGAGCACGAAGGGCAGCGCCGAATTGACGAGCCCGACCACAGCGATGGGCCGCCAGTGCTGGCGCAGCGCCGCCAGTTCGCCGCGCCAGGCCAAGAGCGGCAGCAGCAGCAGCGAAGCGCCAGCCACGCGCACGAGCACCAGCGCCAGTGGCCCGAACTCCGCCGCACCCAGGCGCATGAACAGGAAGGAAGCGCCCCACAGCGCGCCGAGCAGCAGCAGCTCGGCGTGGTCGCGCGGGCTCACACGATCACCCCGCGCCTGCCCTTGAGGCGTCTGCGGGCTTGTCTCATGCGAGGCGGGCGCCTTCGAGCACCAGCAGCGCCTGCTTGCGATGCAGCCCGCCGGCATATCCGGTGAGCGCGCCGCCGGCGCCGACGACGCGGTGGCAGGGCACGACGATGCCCAGCGGGTTGCGCCCGATGGCCGCGCCCACCGCGCGTGCCGCGGCCGGCCGGCCCACGGCGCTTGCCACGTCGCCATAGCTGATGAGCCGGCCCGGCGCGATGCCACGCAGCACCTGCCACACCGCCTGTTGGAAGGGCGTGCCCGGCGGGTCCAGCGGCACCGTGAAGCGCTGCAGCGGCGCCTGCCAGTAGGCCGCCAGTTCACGCGCGGCCAGCGCCAGGTGCGGGTGGGTCTCGTCGACAGGTGCATCCACTGCCGCGCTGCGGTGGGTCTGGTCGTCGAACCACACCAGCGCCAGGCCATGTCGGGTGGCGGCCAGGGTCAGCGGGCCCAGCGGGCTGGCGGTGCGCAGCTGCGCTTCGTAGCGGGGGATGTTCATTCGGAGGTCTCCACGTAGTGCCACAGCCGCATCACGGCATAGGCGCGCCAGGGGCGCCAGGCTTCGGCCAGCGCGGTGATGTGCCGCGCCTCACGGCCCAGGTGGCGCGGTGCGCCGGGGTCGCAGGAGCCCAGCGCGTTCATGAGACCGATGTCGCCCGCAGGCCAGGCGTCGGGCCAGGCCAGCGCGCGCATCGCGATGACCTGCGCCGTCCACTCACCGATGCCCGGCAGCGCGCGCAGCCCGTCCAGCGTGGGCTGCAGCGGCGCGCCGCGGTGCAGCGTGATGTCGCCCTGCACCACCGCGGCGGCCAGCGCCTGCAGCGCCTTCACGCGCTGGCGAACGATGCCGAGCTGGCCGATGTGCTCGGGGTCGGCCGCGGCCAAGGTCTCGGCGTCGGGGAAGACATGCGTCAGCGCAGGGAAGGGTGTGTCCAGGGGCATGCCGAAGCGGTCGACGAGCCGCTGCGCCAGCGTGCGCGCGGCCTTCACCGTGACCTGCTGGCCCAGCACGACGCGCACCGCGGTCTCGAAGCCGTCCCAGGCGCCGGGCAGGCGCGCGCCGGGGCGTGCCGGCACGGGCAGCAGCAGCATCGCCGGGTCGACGAGCCCGGGGTCTGCGTCGAGGTCGAGTGCCTGGCGCACACGCTGCAGCACGGCGCCCAGCACCGGCGCCAGGCTCGGCGAGGTGCTGACGTGCACTTCGTGGCGCGAGGGCTCGAAGCGCGCCTCCAGCCAGCCAAGCACGGGCTGGCCGTGGTGGCGCCAGCCCAGCGTGCGCCGCAGCCGCAGGCCGTCCACCTGCTCCACGCCCTGCACCTGCCGACGTGCGAAGTAGCCGAGCACCGCGTCGAGGTCGTAGGGCGGCCGGTAGGCCAGGTGCAGCGCGCCCTCGTCGCCGGCTGCCGCGGCGCGGCCCGCCGCGCCTTCGCGGCGCAGCTGCGTGGGGTTGAAGCGGTAGCCTTCGACGAAGGCGGCGTTGAAACGGCGCAGGCTGTCGAAGCCGCTGGCCAGCGCCACCTGCGTGACCGGCAGCGAGGTGTCGGTGAGCAGTTGCTTGGCCAGCAGCAGGCGCTGCGTGGCCAGGTAGTCGTGCGGCGACACGCCGTGCGTGGCCACGAAGATGCGGCGCAGGTGGCGGTCGGTGACACCCAGGCGCGCGGCCAGCGCGGGCAGCGCCAAGCCCTGGCCGCCGTGCACGGCGTGTTCGATGAGCTGCGCGGCGCTGTGGGCCAGCGAGCGCGAGGAATCGGTGTGCGACAGGCCGGGCGCGATCTCTGGCCGACACTTCATGCAGGGCCGGAAGGCGGCGGCCTCGGCCTGCGCGCGGCTGCCGAAGAAGCGGCAGTTCTCGCGCCGCGGCGTGCGCACGCGGCACACCGGCCGGCAGTAGATGCCGGTGGAGGTGACGCCGACGAAGAGCCGGCCGTCGAAGCGCGCATCACGCGCCTTCAGCGCGAGGTAGGCGGCGTCGGGGTCGAGGTCCATGCGGCCGATGATAGGCAGCCGCTGCGGCAAGACTCGCCATTTTCGGACCTGTCCCTAAGGGCCTGCGACAGCCGAGAAGTCCAGCCATCGGCCCGCGCTGCGGGCGCCGCTGCTCGGGGGCCCGCCGTCTCAGCGCCTGCGCTGTGCCTGGCGGATCGCCGCCGTGGCCGCCAGTTCCGCGTTCAGCGCCGCCTCCAGCGGGCTGCGGCACAGGCCGGCGATGTCGTAGCGCATGTTTTCGTAGACCTCGGCCGTGTGCGGTGCCGCCGTCAGCAGGCGCTGCAGGTGTTCGTCGGGCTCGGCCAGCGCCAGCAAGACCTGCACCTGACGCGCGACGCCGCGGTACTGCTCGGCGCTGGCCGAGGTGGGCGTGGCCTCCAGGCGTTCCAGCAGGCCGGCCATGGCCGCCAGCGTGTGCAGCCGGGCCGGCAGGGGGTGGCGGGTTTCGATGCTCATGGAACGCAGGTCGGGATGCACGCCGCCGTTTCAAGGGCAGCGGCCCGCTATGCTGGGCCGCATGAGCGAAGAATCCGACTTTCCCGCGGCGCCGGCCGCCTTGCCGGTGCCTGTGCCCGCGTTGCCCGCCGGTTTTGCCGACCTCGGCCTGCAACCCGCCCTGGCGCGCGCCGCGGCGGCAGCCGGCTGGGCCGTGCCCAGCGCCATCCAGGCGCAGGCATTGCCCGCCATCCTGCAGGGCCGCGACGTGCTCGCCCAGGCGCCCACCGGCGCCGGCAAGACGGCAGCCTTCCTGCTGCCGCTGCTGCAGCGGCTGCTGGCTGCGCCGGGTGTGCACGAAGAGCAGCCGCGACGGCTGCGGGCGCTGGTGTTGTCGCCCACGCGTGAACTCGCCGCGCAGACCGCGGCCGCCGCGCATGCGCTGGCGCCGCAGCTCAAGACCGTGCTTGCCGTGGGTGGCTTGTCGATCAACCCACAGATGATGGCGCTGCGCGGCGGCGCCCATCTGGTCATCGCCACGCCAGGCCGGTTGCTCGACCTGACACGCCAGAACGCCGTGCGACTGGCCGACCTGGAGTTGCTGGTGCTCGACGAGGCCGACCGCCTGCTCGATGCCGGCTTTGCCGAAGAGACGCGGCGCGTGCTCGCGCTGCTGCCGCGTCAGCGCCAGACGCTGCTCTTCAGCGCCACGCTCGGCGCCGAGGTGCGGGCGCTGGCGCAGCGGGTGCAGCGTGATGCATTGCTGCTGCAGGTCGACGAGGCCATGGCGCCCGCGCCGCACGCCGCGCCGGCGTCCGGCGCGGCCGAGACACCGGCGCCGAACATCACGCAGCGCGCCATCGTCGTCGACACCGCCCAGCGCACGCCGCTGTTGCGCCACCTGTTGAAGGCCGAGGCCTGGCCGCGTGTGCTGGTCTTCGTCGCCACGCAGTACGCGGCCGAGCACGTGGCCGACAAGCTGCGCCGCGCCGGTGTCGCTGCCGCGGCGCTGCACGGCCGGCAGAGCAGCGGCCGGCGCAGTGGTGCGCTGGCCGACCTGCAGGCCGGCCGCGTGACGGTGCTGGTGGCCACCGACCTCGCAGCGCGAGGCCTCGACCTGCCTCTGCTGCCCGTGGTGGTGAACCACGAGCTGCCGCGCTCGGCGGTGGACCACACGCACCGCATCGGCCGCACCGGTCGCGCCGGTGCCCCGGGGCTGGCCGTGAGCTTCATCTGCGCCGACGCGCCGGGCAGCGAGGCGCACTTCCGCCTCATCGAGAAACGCCAGCAGCAGCGTGTGCCGCGCGAGCAGATCGCGGGCTTCGAGCCCGCCGCCGTGCTGCCCGTGTTGCCTGCCGACCCGAACGGCGGCGTGAAGGGCAAACGCAAGAGCAAGAAGGACAAGCTGCGCGAGGCCGCCGCGCTCGCGGGCGCGGCCCGCTGAGCGCGGACCGGACGCCTGTTGCCGTCGGCCTTACTCGACCTTGCCGATGCGGCGCACGGCCTCGGTCATGACGGCCGCGTCGGCGTCCCAGTAGGCCTGGAATTCGGGCGCGTCGAGGTACTCGATCGGGCTGCCGGCCTTGCCGATGACGCTTGCGACATGCGGATCCTGTGCCGCGGTGCGCGCGGCCACGCGCAGCTTCTGCACGATGTCGTCGGGCACACCCGCCGGCACGAACAGCGCCGACCATTGCGCGAAGCCCACCGGGTAGCCGGCCTGCTTCAGGCTCGGCACCTCGGGCAGGGCCTGCAGCGGCTTGTCGCCCCAGTGCGCCAGCGCGCGCATCTTGCCGGCGCGGATGTGCGACGCCACAGTGCTCGGGCCACTGGCGATGGCGTCCACCTGCCCACCCAGCAGCGCCAGCACGGCCGGGCCGGCGCCGGTGTAGGGAATGTGCGTCATGAAGACGCCAGCGCGCGACTTCAGCATCTCCACCGGCACGTGCATGGTGCCGTAGTTGCCCGAGCTGCCGAAGTTCAGCTTGCCCGGGTTGGCCTTGGCGTAGGCGATGAACTCGGGCAATGTCTTCCACGGCGAGTCGGCACGCACCACCAGCACGGTGGGGTCGGCGGTGAAACGCGCGATGGGCTTGAAGTCCTTCAGCGTGAAGGCTGGCTTGCGGTTCAGGATCTTGTCGGCCTCCGGGAGGATGGAGATGCTGGACAGGCTCAGCAGCACGGTGTAGCCGTCGGCCGGCGCCCGTGCCGCGGCCCCGATGCCGGTGGCACCGCCGGCGCCCGAGCGGTTTTCCACCACCACGGTCTGGCCCAGCGCCTTGCCCAGCGCCTCGGCCACCGGGCGTGCCACGGTGTCGGCCACGCCACCGGGCGGGAAGGGCACGATCATCGTGATCGGCTTGCTGGGCCAGGCGCCCTGGGCCAGGGCGGCGCTGGCGCCGAAGGCCAGCAACAGGCTGGCGAGCACGTTTTTCATCATGGTCAGTCTCCTTGGACGAAACGGTTTTCGAGTACGCCGATGCCATCGATCTGGATGCGCACCACGTCGCCATGCCGCAGCCAGCGCGGCGGGTTCAGGCCCATGCCCACGCCGGCCGGGGTGCCGGTGGCGATGATGTCGCCGGGCAGCAGCGTGATGCCACGCGAGCAGGTCTCGATGAGCGTCGGGATGTCGAAGATCAGGTCGGTGGTGCGCGCGTCCTGGCGCAACTCGGGTTCGCCGCCCTGGGGCGTCACCCAGCACTGCACGCGGGTGTCGGTGCCGTCGAGTTCGTCGGCGGTGACGATCCACGGCCCCATCGGGCAGAAGGTGTCGAAGCTCTTGCCCAGGTCCCACTGCGAGTGGCGCATCTGCACGTCGCGCGCGGTGACGTCGTTGACGATGGTGTAGCCCCAGACATGGCCCATCGCGTCGGCCTTGGCGATGTTCCTGCCGCCCTTGCCGATGACGAGGGCCAGCTCGGCCTCGTAGTCGATCTGCGTGGACACCGCGGCAGCGGGCAGCTGCACGTCGGCGTGCGGGCCGACCACGGTCTCGGGCACCTTGGTGAAGACGATGGGCCAGGTGTCCACCGCCTTGGCGTTGTCCTTGAACACACTGGACTGCAGTTCCCTGGCGTGGGCGTGGTAGTTGCGGCCCACGCACCACAGGTTGCGGCGTGGTGCAGGCATGGGTGCGATGAGCTGCGCCTCGGCCAGGGCGACGCTGCCTTCGATGGCGGGCAGCGCCGCGCCGCTGGCCGCGGCCTCGGCCAGTGGCAGTGCGCCGCGGTTGCCGTCGACGGCGAAGAGTTCGAGCCGCAGCCCGTCGGCGCTCAGTCGGCCGACACGGCGCTGGCCCTGGTGAACGATGGTGGCAATGCGCAAGGCGGGCTCCTCGAGGTGATTCCATGCTGGGCGGCCAATGCGCCCGTGTGAAGCCCAAATGCTACCATTGCGGCCCACGACGACCCACCGCGAAGCCCCCACACCCATGGACGCCGCCGCCAACCTGCGCGACACCATCCTCGAAAAGCTGCACACGCGGGCCTGGCGTGCCGGCCACCGCATACCCACCGAACGTGCGCTGAGCGAGGAATTCGGCCTCAGCCGCAGCACGGTGCGCCGCGTGCTGCTCGACTTCAAGCGCAAGCGCCTCATCACGCAGACCGTGGGCAGCGGCACCTATGTCGCCGAACAGGTGCAGCAGGCGCTGACCGACCTGGCGCCGCCGCCCGCCGCCGCCTCGGTGAGCCCGGCCGAGCTGATGAGCGCGCGCCTGGTGCTGGAGCCTGCGCTCATCGAGATGGTGATCGGCAACGCCACCGCCGCCGACTTCCTGCGCATGGACGAGTGCAACCAGCGTGCCGAGGTGGCCACGACGCTGGAAGAGTTCGAGAAGTGGGACGCCGCACTGCACGAGGCCATCGCCGAGGCTGCGCACAACGGTTTCATCACCGGTGTCTTCAAGCTCATGAATGCGGTGCGCTCGAACAGCGAGTGGGGCGTGCTGAAGCGCCGCAGCGCCACCCCTGCCCGCCGTGTGGAATACCAGCAGGAGCACCGCGCGCTGGTCGCGGCGCTGAGGGATCGCGACGCCGAACGCGCGCGGGCCCTGTGCCTGGCGCACCTGGTGCACGTGCGCACCAACATGCTGGGCTTCTGAGGCTCTGCGTCATCCGACCCCGGGTCATCCACGTTGACCGGGGCAGGGGCGGGCGGCTAGAGTTGCCGGTTGGCACCAAATCAATCCAATCAGAACCAATGATGGAGACGCGCATGCAAGGAATCCTGTCCCGCCGAGGCTGGTTGCTGGCGACGAACCTGGCCTTCGTCGGGCTGGCCTTTGCCGTGCCGCCGGCGCTGGCGCAGGACTACCCGACGCGCGCCGTGAAGCTCGTCGTGCCCTTTGCGCCCGGCGGCTCGGCCGATGTCTTCGGCCGTTTCATCGCGCAGCGCCTGGGCGAGTCCCTGGGGCAGAGCTTCATCGTCGAGAACAAGCCCGGCGGCGGCTCGGTGATCGGCACTGACGGCGTGGCCAAGTCCGCGCCCGACGGCTACACGCTGCTGGTGATGAGCAACACGCACACCGTCAACGAATCGCTGATCCCGAACAAGCCCTTCCAGCTGATGCGCGACTTCGTGCCCGTCGCGCCCATCAACTACAGCGACCTGGTGCTCGTGGGCAAGGCCGGGCTGGCGGCGAACAACGTCAAGGAACTCATCGCCGCGGCCAAGGCCAGGCCGGGCGGCATGTCCTACGCGTCGTCGGGCCCGGGCACGCCGTACCACATGGCCGGCGAGCTCTTCAAGGCCATGGCCGGCGTGAGCATCGTGCACATCCCCTACCGCGGCAGCGCGGGCGCGCGCACCGACGTGCTGGGTGGCCAGCTCGAGATGATGTTCGACGCCATCCCGACGATGAGCGAGCAGATCAAGGCCGGCAAGGTCAAGGCCATCGCCACCACGGGCAAGCAGCGTTCGCCCGTGCTGCCCAACGTGCCCACGGTCGACGAGTCGGGTGTGCCGGGCTACGAGGCCACGATCTGGCTCGGCGTGATGGCGCCCAAGGGCACGCCGCAGGCCATCGTCGACAAGCTCAACGCCGAGATCGCCAAGATCACCGGCAACGCCGAGGTGCGCAGGGCCTGGACGGCGCAGGGCACGACGGCGATGACCATGGGCGTGGCCGAATTCACGCGCTACATGAACGAGGACATCACGAAGTGGCAACGCATCGTGAAGGTCTCCGGCGCCAAGGTCGACTGACCCGCACCGGCAGCATGTTCCCCGACCGCATCCGCCACCGATGACCACCCTCCACCTGCTCTGCGCCGGCGCCGCGCAGGGCCTCGTCAAGGCCCTGCAGGAACGGTTCCTGGCCGAGACCGGCGCCCAGTTGCAGGCCCGCTTCGGCGCCGTCGGCGCGATGAAGGAGGCGCTGTTCGCCGGCGCGCCCTGCGACGTGATGATCGTCACCGCGGCGATGGTCGACGCGCTGTGTGCCGAAGGCCGGCTGCGCGCCGGTACACGCGTCGCCCTCGGGCAGGTGTTCACGGGCGTGGCGGTGCAGGCGGGAACGCCGCACCCGGACGTGGGCACGCCAGCAGCGCTGAAGGCCGCGCTGCTGCGCAGCAGCGACATCTATTTCCCCGACGCGGTGCGCGCCACGGCAGGCATCCACTTCGCGCGGGTGATGGCCGAGCTCGGCATCCGCGAAACCCTGGAGCCGCGTTTCCGCACCTACCCGGCAGGCGCCATCGCGATGCAAGCATTGGCCACGGCGACCGGCGCGGCGCCCATCGGCTGCACGCAGGTCACCGAGATCAAGTACACCCCCGGCGTCGAACTGGTGGGCCTGCTGCCGCCGGAATTCGCGCTGGCCACCACCTACACCGCGGCGGTGTCGGCGCAGGCCGCCGAGCCTGCGCTGGCGGCGGCCTTCATCGGCCTGCTCGTCGGCGCCGATACGCGCGCGCTGCGCGCCGCCGGCGGATTCGAGTTCTAGAAGTTCACCGGAGACAGACACCATGCAAAGACGCCAACTCATCATCTCCGCACCTGCGGCGCTGGCCCTGCTGGGCGCAAGTTCGGCACGCGCCCAGGCTTATCCGTCGCGCAACATCCGCTACATCGTGCCGGTCTCGGCCGGCGGCGGCAGCGACCTCGTCGGCCGCACCGTCACCGAGCGCTGGGGCAAGGCGCTGGGGCAGAACTTCATCGTCGAGAACATCGGCGGCGGCGGCGGCGTCATCGCCTGCCAGGCCACGGCCAGGGCGCCGGCTGACGGCTACACGCTCTTGCAGGGTTATGTCGCCACGCACGGCACCAGCCCGGCCACACGCAGCAAGCTGCCCTACGACGCCATCAAGGACTTCACGCCCGTGGGCATGATCGGCAGCACGCCCAACGTGCTGGTCGTCAACGCCGCGGTGCCGGCGAAGGACCTGAAGGCGTTCGTCGCCTACCTGAAGGCCAACCCGGCCAAGGTGAGCTACGGTTCGGCAGGTCAGGGCTCGCTCACGCACCTGTCGATGGAAATCTTCAAGCAGGCCGCCGGCAGCTTCATGGTGCACCTGCCCTACCGCGGCATCGCGCCGGCCTTCACCGACCTGCTGGGCGGGCAGACGCAGGCCATGTTCCCCGGGCTGGCGGCCGGCCTGCCGCACATCCGCTCGGGCCGCGTGCGCGCCCTGGGTGTCACCGGCACCACGCGCCACCCGCTGCTGCCCGACGTGCCGACGATGATCGAGGCCGGCTTCAAGGGCTTCGACGCCGTGCAGTGGTACGGCGTGGTCGGCCCCGCCGGCATCCCGGCACCGGTGCTGAAGACATTGAACGACACGCTGAACGCGGTGCTCGCCGCCCCCGACATGCGCCAGAAGCTCGCCGCCGAAGCGCTGGACCCGACACCGATGTCGCCCGAGGCCTTCGGCAAGTTCATCGCCGCCGACATCGCGCGCTGGACCGCCATTGCCCGCGAACGCAAGATCGACCTCGACGCTTGAAAGGCATCCTGACCATGAAGAAGCTCCTGACTCTCCTGGCCTCGGCCCTCATCGCCACCGGCGCACTGGCGCAGGACTACCCGAACCGCCCCATCAAGGTGGTGGTGCCCTTCTCGCCGGGTGGGGCCGTCGACGGCCCCATGCGCGCGATCGCCGAACAGCTGGGCAAGCGCCTGAAGCAGCAGGTCATCATCGAGAACAAGCCGGGTGCAGGTGCCACCATCGGCGCCGAGATGGTGGCCAAGTCGCCGGCCGACGGCTACACGCTGCTGCTGGCATCGCAGACCGTGGCCATCAGCGCCTCGCTGTACACCAAGCTGAGTTTCAACCCCATCGACGACTTCGTCGGCATCAGCCTGCTGGGCCGCGAACCCGGTGTGCTGGTGGTGAACCCCTCGGTGCCGGTGAACAGCGTGGCCGAACTGGTGGCCTACGTGAAGCAGCGGCCGGGCGAGGTGAACTACTCGTCGTCGGGCAACGGCAGCGGCCAGCACCTCTTCATGGCGATGTTCGCTTCCATGGCCGACATCAAGGCCGTGCACGTGCCCTACAAGGGCAGCGGCCAGGCCACCACCGATCTGCTGGCAGGCACCGTGCAGATGTCCATCCCGGGCACGCAGGCCATGCTCAAGCACATCGCCGCCGGCAAGCTGAAGCCGCTGGCCACCACGGGCGTCACGCGCTCGCCGCAGCTGCCGAACGTGCCCACCCTGGCGGAGTCGGGCCTGAAGGACTATTCGGCCTACGTCTGGATGGGTCTGCTGGCGCCCAAGGGCACACCGCAGGCCATCGTCGACCAGCTGCAGCGCGAGCTGAAGGCCACGCTGGCCACGCCCGAAGTCACCGCCTTCATGAACAACGCCGGCATCGAGGTGGTGGGCTCCACGCCCGCGCAGATGGACGCCTACATCCGCGAAGAGCGCGACCGTTGGGCGCGCATCGTCAAGCAGGTTGGCGCAAAGATCGATTGAGACCCCCCGAAGCGCCTGCGGCGCTCCGCCCAGAGGGCGGCCCCCAGCGGCCCGGCGGAGCCGGGTCCGCGGCGGCCACTTGATGCCGAGCGGCGCGCTGTCTTTCATCTTTCTCAGGACTTTTCCATGACCCAAGTCACCGGCCAGGAACACTGGACCACGAAGCAGACCCCCGACGGCGACGTCAAGCTTTTCCTGTGGGAGAAGTTCGTCGGCAGCCCTGACGGCAAACCCGCCGTGCTGTGGGTGCATGGCTCGTCGATGGCCAGCCAGCCGACCTTCGACCTCAGCGTGCCGGGCCGCCCCGACAGCAGCGTGATGGACTGGTTCGCCGAGCGCGGCTTCGTCTGCTGGTGTGTCGACATGGAAGGTTACGGCCGCAGCGCCAAGCACCGCGACATCACCTGCGACATCGCCAACGGCGCTGCCGACCTGGCCGCCGCCACCGACTACATCAAGGCCACGCGTGGCATCCAGAGTTTCCTGACCTACGGCATCAGCAGCGGCGCGCTGCGCGCTGCGCTGTTTGCACAGAACCACCCGGAACGCGTCAAGCGCCTGGCGCTCGACGCCTTCGTGTGGACGGGCGAAGGTGCGCCCACGCTCGAGCAGCGGCGCAAGAAGCTGCCCGAGTTCACCGCGAGCAAGCGCCGGCCCATCGACCGCGCCTTCGTGCGCAGCATCTTCTCGCGCGACCATCCCGACTGCGCCGACGCAGCGACGGTCGAGGCCTTCGCCGACGCCATCCTGGCGCTCGACGACAGCATGCCCAACGGCACCTACATCGACATGTGCAGCAAGCTGCCCGTGGTCGACCCGCTGAAGATCACCGTGCCCACCGTGGTGCTGCGCGGGCAGTTCGACGGCATCGCGGCTTTCGACGACCTGCTGCAGTTCTTCAAGCTGCTGCCGCACCCGGACAAGCAGTTCACCGTGCTCAACGGCATCAGCCACGCCAGCTTCCAGCAGAAGAACTACAAGATGGTCTACCAGATCCTGCACGCGTACTTCACGCAGCCGGAACCGGCCTACACCGACTACACCGCGTCCCACTGACATCACAACCAAGCAAGAGGTCTTCGATGTTCAAGAGTCTCGTGTTGTGTGCCGCCGCCGCGGTGCTTGCCTCGGGTTGTGCGCTGACACCGTCGGCGACGACACCAGCGGCCACCGCCGCCAGCGCAACTGCGGCCGGCAAGGTGAAGGTGCAGTGGCTGGGCCAGGCCGCGTTCAAGATCACCACGGTCGAGGGCAAGGTCATCGTCATCGACCCCTGGCTGCGCACCAATCCAAAGACACCCGAGGCCTACCGAAAGCTCGAAGCGTTGGGCAAGGTCGACCTGATCCTCGTCACCCACGGCCACTTCGACCACATGGCCGACGTGCCGGACCTGGCGCGCATGCACACTGCCCCGGTGTGGGCGAACTCGGGCCTGGGTCAGAGTTTTGCCATCCTGGGCTTGTTACCGCCGGCGCAGGCCCAACGCATGAACATGGGCGGCACGGTGACGCCGATCGGCCCGAAGGTGAAGGTCTCCATGGTGAAGGCCGAGCACAGTTCGGAGATGGTCTGGAAGAACCCCGCCACTGGCAAGGACGAGGTGCACGTGGGCGGCGCTTCGGCAGGTTTCATCATCGAGTTCGAGAACGGCTTCAAGCTCTGGCACATGGGCGACACCGGCGTCTTCGGCGACATGAAGCTCATCGCCGACATGTTCAAGCCCGACCTGGTGCTGCTGCCCATCGGCGGTGGCCAGTTCCAGATGAACCCGCAACAAGCAGCGATGGTGACCAAGGACTTCGTCAAGCCCAAGGCTGTGATTCCCATGCACTACGGCACCAACCCCGGCCTGCCCGGCACCCCGGCCGCGCTGATTCAGGCACTGGGCGAGACCTCGGTCAAGGTAATGGCGATCAACCCGGGCGAGATGGTCGAGTTCTGAGGCGTGCGCCGTGCCTACATCGCCTTGAACAGGTGCACGTAGGCGCGGCTCACCGGCAGTTCCTGCGTTTGGCCGCGCAGGCGCAGGAAGAGGCGGCTCGTTTCGTCGCGACGCGTGCCTGCCAGGAAGGCCATGTTGACGATGGTGCTGCGGTGCACCTGCACGAACTGCTCGGGGTCCAGCGCGGCCGCGAGTTCGGCGATGGGCGTGCGGATGAGGTGCTCGGCGCCGGCCGTGGTGTACACGCAGGTGTACTTGTCGTCGGCGCG
Source organism: Rubrivivax sp. (assembly GCA_030653505.1). Lineage (GTDB taxonomy): Bacteria > Pseudomonadota > Gammaproteobacteria > Burkholderiales > Burkholderiaceae_C > Rubrivivax. The sequence continues at coordinate 2,965 of JAURZK010000012.1, read as the reverse complement.
GAAGAACAGCACGTCGTCCACCGCCACCTGGTGGGTGAGTTCACCGCTGCTGGCCCGCAGCCAGCGCAGCCGCGCCGGCGCGGCGCCGGTGGCTGCGGGCGCAGAGCCGCCTGGCAGCAGTCGCTGCAGCGCGGCCAGCAGGCGGGCATCGCCGTCGTCCACGGTGGGGGCCGCGACACCGCCAGGCGGAGACAGCGCGCGGCGCACACGGTCCACCGTGCGCTGCAGCCGCGTGTCGCTCACCGGCTTGAGCACGTAGTCCAGCGCCTCGCTCTCGAAGGCCTGCACGGCATACTCGTCGTAGGCGGTGACGAAGACCACGCGTGTGCGGCCCTCGATGCCCTGCGCCACTTCCAGCCCGGTCAGCCCCGGCATCTGGATGTCGAGGAAGGCCAGGTCGGGCTGCAGCGCGGCGATGCGCTCGGCGGCTTCGACGCCGTTGCGGGCCACGTGCAGCACCTGCAGTGCGGGCCACAGGCGCGCCAGGTGGTCGTGCAGCGCACGCGCCAGGTGGGGTTCGTCGTCGGCGATCAGGGCCGTGGTCATCGCTGCCCCTTCAACGTGGCGCCACTGCGCCGGCCGCTGGCCAGTCGGTGCTGCCGACGCGGCGCAGCGTCATCTCCACCGTGCGCACAGGCGGCTGGCCTTCCATCAGACGTTCGCCCACCTCGTTCCAGGTGTCGCCCTGGATCACCGCCGTGTGGCGCATGCTGACGCGGCCGAAGTTCATCGACCAAACAAAGCCGTCGGGGCGCGGCTCGAAGTTGAAGTCACCCTTCATGCCCTGGGCCCACGAGTTGAAGCTGTACTTGCCCGAGGCCGGCGCGTAGGAGATCACCGCGAAGGCGTTGAACTCGAGGCTGCCGTCGCTGCCGTAGCCCCGCCCCTCGACGACCTTGATGCTGCCGCCGAGCATGGGGCCGACACGCTCGGTCTGCACCAGCTCGCGGGTCTTGCCATCGGGCACGAAGAGGCGTGCGGTGCCGCGCCACACGCCGTCCAGCGGCGCCAGCGCCTGCATCGCCTGGCGCTGGGCGGCCAGCAGCGCGGGGGTGTCGGGCGCCTGCGCAGCGGCGGGGCCGGTGCCGGCAGCCACGAGGGCCAGCAAGGCCAGGGTGCGGCGGACGGATCGTTTCATGGCGATGTCTCCGGGGTCGGGGATGGGGCCGGGCGCCTCAGGCGGCGGCTTCGATGGGCAGCCGGATCACGGCGCGTGTGCCGGGATGGGCCGCGCGCACGTCCAGGCTGGCGGTGGTGCCGTAGCGCGAAAGCAGCCTGTCGCGGACATTGGCCAGCGCCAGGCCCTGGCCCTTGCGGACGCCGGGCCGCGCTGGCGCGTCGAAGCCGCGGCCGTTGTCGTGCACTTCCAGCACCAGCTCGCGGCCCTGCACGCGTGCGCTGACGTGCACGGTGCCGCCCTGCAACTGTGGCTCCAGGCCATGGTGGATGGCGTTTTCGATCAGCGGCTGCAGCAGCAGCGGCGGCACGGGCACGGTGCGTGCGGCCTCGTCGGCGTCGATCTGCCATTGCAGCCGATCTTCCATGCGTGCACCCAGCAGGCGCAGGTAGCTCTCGGCCAGTTCCAGTTCGTGCGCCAGCGGGCTGGCGTCGTTGCGCAGCGCGGTGAGCGAGCTGCGCAGCACCTCGGTGAAGTCGTGCAGCATCTGCTTGGCCTTGGCCGGGTCGTGGTCGATGAGCGAGAGCACGCCGGCCAGCGTGTTGAACAGGAAGTGCGGTTCGATCTGCCCCTGCAGCAGGCGCAACTGCGCTTCGGTGGCACGCTGCTCGGCCTGGATCTGCCGCGTGCGCGCCGAGAAGTAGAAGTGCAGCGCCAGCGAGATGCCCATCGCCAGCGTCACCGTCATCGTCAAGGCCACCGGGCTGCGCAGCACGTGGGGCACCACGTGGGCCGAGCCGCTGGCCCACAGGCCGATGGGCCAGCCCACGGCGACGCCCAGCAACGGGATGCCGGAGAAGAACAGGCTGCGCTGCCAGGGCTTCAGGCGGCGGATGCGCTGCGGGCCGCCCAGCAGCAGGCGCGCGCCGTCGAACATGAGGTGGATGAGGGCGGCGATGACGAAGCAGACGACGAAGTTCCTGCCGTACCACAGCAGCCAGTCCGCCAGTGCATCCATGCGGAACAGTCGTCCACCGCTGAGCGCTGCGCCCAGGACGGTGAAGAACACGGCCAGCACGGCGCTGAAGGCGGTGGTCCACACCCACTGCAGCCAGCCCGGACCGACACGCTGCAGGTCGTTGCTGGTCCAGGAGCGCCAGGAGGCGGCCAGGAGCTTGCCGGTCAAGGGGTGCAAGTGGCCGTCCATGGGGGCAGTGTAGGCAGCGCTGCGATGGCGGCACGCCGGTCCGGCGACGGATGGCCAGCCGACACGATGGATGGTCGACAGCACTGACAGATGGCACCGATCGGGGGTGTGCGAACGCGGCGCGCGGCTGGAGGGCCGGCACGTTCGGGCTCCCTACAATGCCCGCATTCACTCCACCTTCGGCGCCCTTCATGCAGATCGATCCCACCATCTTCAAGGCCTACGACATCCGCGGCGTCGTCGGCAGGAACGTCGACACCACGTTCGCCGAGCACCTCGGCCGCGCCTTCGGCAGCGAGGCGCTGGCCGCCGGCGAGAAGGCCGTGGCGGTGGGCCGCGACGGGCGTGTCTCGGGCCCCGGCCTGACGGCGGCGCTGATCCGCGGCCTGAAGAGCACGGGCCTGGACGTCGTCGACATCGGCATGGTGACGACGCCCATGCTGTACTACGTGGCCGCCACGCGCGGCAAACACGGCTGCAACAGCGGCATCATGGTCACGGGCAGCCACAACCCGAAGGACTACAACGGCTTCAAGATGGTGATGGCCGGCCGCGCGATCTACGGCGACGACATCCAGAAGCTGCGCCAGCGCATCGAGACCGAGACCTACACCGCCAAGCGCGGCCGCAGCGCCAAGCTC
>JAURZK010000011.1 GCA_030653505.1 Rubrivivax sp. | reverse complement strand
AAACAGGATGCGGCAAGTCAGTTCACGAAGCTCGCTGCGCTCGCCGCCCGCAAGGCTGCGCTGCGCGGCGCCACACACGGCGCCACCGCCGGGCACCGCCGGCCGCTCAGGCACCCGAGGTGGCGTTCGTCGAGAGCCACCACTGCCTGCTGCAAAGGGCTGTCCGGGCGGGGCGCGGCGTGCGTGTGAGGCGCCGAGGAGCGCAGGGTTCATGGCCCGCGAGCGCAGCGAGCCGCGTAAACACTTCTGGCGCATCCTGTTTGAGCGCAGTGAGCGCAGCGAACGAAGCGAGTTATGCGCCGGGCCATGGACCCGAGCACCGCAGGGCAGCCTGAGCGCAGCGAAGGCCGCTTCAGTCGCCCGCCGTGCCCCGCCCGGACAGCCCTTTGCCGCCACCAAAGTCAACGCGCCAAAGCAGGCGTTCACGAACGTCCGCAACGGGCCGCGAGCCGTCGCGCCCCTACCGCCCCCCGAACATCATGCGCCGCGCCAGCCAGCCCTTCACCGGCGGCAGCGCCTGCAGTGCCGCCAGGCCCAACCCGCGCGCCGTGGCGGCGCCGGGCAGCTTCCAGGTGAAGCTGCGCGCCAGGAAGTCGGTGGTGGCGATGGTGCTCCAGCGGTCGGGGGCGCGCGCCCACTCCACGCGCTGCAGCGCCAGGCGGATGTCGCTCGTCCAGCGCAGCGCCGAGACGAGTTCGTGGGCGTCGCGCAGCCCCAGGTTCAGGCCCTGGCCGGCCACCGGGTGAAGGGTCTGCGCGGCGTTGCCGATGCGTACAGTGCGTCCACTGACCAGCGTGCGCTCGGCGTTGAGGCCGAGCGGGAAGTCCTTCAAGGGCGAGAGTTCGACGAGCCGGCCCGCGGCGGTGGGGAAGATCGAGTTCAGTACCGCCAGCCGTTGCGCCGCCGTCAGCTCGCGCACCGGGTCGGCGTTCGTCGGCACACACCACACCAGCGCCGCACGCGCACGGCCGTCGGTGTGCGGCGGCAGCGGCAGCAGTGCGGCCGGGCCGTGGCGCGTGAAGCGTTCGAAAGCGGTGCCGGGCGTGGCGCCTTCCAGCGTCGCCGTGCCGACCCAGGCGGTCTGGCCGTAGTCTCCAGTGAGTGCCTTTCGCGCCTGGTCCGAGAACAGCCCGCCTTCGGCCACCACCACCAGATCAAAACGTTCGGCAATGCCGGCGTCGACCTCCACACCGCCGCCGTCGGCCTTCAGCGCCGCCACCGGCGTGCCGAAGCGCGTGTGCAGGCGTTCGGGCTGCTGCGCCGCGCGCGCCAGCCAGGCGGCCTGCAGCGGCGCCACCAGCGCGCCATAGTGCAGCACGGCACCCAGTTGCGCCACGCCCAGCTCGTCGGCGCGCAGGCGCACTTCGGCTTCGCCCCAGGTCGGCGGCTGCTGCGAGACATGCACTTCTGTGATGGGCTGCGCCGCGTCGGCGGGCCAGGCACCCAGGCGCTGCAGCATCTGCACGCTGCCCAGGCTTAGCGCCAGCGTGCGCGGGTCGGCAGCAACGTCGCGCTCGACCGGACGCGCGTCGAAGAGCGTGATCTGCGCCTGCGGCAGCATCTGCGCCGCGTGCAGGCCCAGCGCCAGCCCCACCGGGCCGGCGCCCACCACAGCGATCTGGCAACCCGTCGTGATCATTCGCCCTTCGTCCTCTCGCCCCGTTCGAGTGCCGGGGTGCCGCTTATTATTCGTCGCACCACGATTGCTGGAAAGTTCGCCATGGCACTGATGGATTTCATCAAGAAACAATTCATCGACATCCTGGAGTGGACGGAGACCGGCGACGGCACGCTGGCCTTCCGCTACCCGATGGCGGGCAACGAGATCCAGTACGGCGGCTCGCTCACCGTGCGCGAAAGCCAGATGGCCGTCTTCGTCAACGAAGGCAAGGTGGCCGACGTCTTCGGCCCCGGCATGTACAAGCTGACGACGCAGACGCTGCCGGTGCTGACCTACCTGAAGAACTGGGACAAGCTCTTCCAGAGCCCGTTCAAGAGCGACGTCTACTTCTTCAGCACACGCCAGCAACTCGACCGCCGCTGGGGCACGACGCAGCCCGTCACCATCCGCGACAAGGACTTCGGCGCCGTGCGGCTGCGTGCCTTCGGCAACTACGCCTACGCCATCGCCGACCCCAGGCTCTTCCATACCGCCATCAGCGGCACCAGCGCACGTTACACGGTCGACGATCTCGACGGCCAGTTGCGCGGGCTGATGCTGCAGCACATCAGTGACGCGGTGGCGGGCAGCGGCGTGCCCTTCCTCGACCTGGCGGCCAACCAGATCGAGTTCGCGAAACAACTGCTGGAAGCCACGGCACCCGAGTTCATCAAGCTCGGTCTGGTGCTGGCCAGCGTGACGGTGCAGAACGTCAGCCTGCCCGAGGAACTGCAGAAGGTGCTCGACCAGAAGATCGGCATGGGCATGGTCGGCCAGGACATGGGCAAGTTCATGCAGTACCAGACGGCGCAGGCGATCCCGAAGTTCGCCGAAGGCGCGGCCGGTGCCGGCGGCGGTGGTGGCGGCGGCAGCGTGGTCGGCGACGCGATGGGGCTGGGCGCCGGCGTTGCCCTGGGCCAGGTGATGGCACAACAGCTCAGCCAGGGCCTGCAAGGAGGCGGTGCCGCTGCGGCGCAGGCGGCCGGGGCAGCGGCGGCGGCCGCAGCCGTGGGCATCAAGCCCGACGAGGTGATGGCCACGTTGGAAAAGCTGGCCGACCTGAAGGCCAAGGGCATCCTCACCGAGGAAGAGTTCGCGTCGAAGAAGGCCGAGCTGCTGAAGAAGCTGGTGTGACCGCAGGCCGCTGAGGCGTCCCCGTGGCGACGTCACCCCAGCGCGCCTACCGCGCCGCCTGCCCGAACTGCGGCGCGCCGGTCGACTTCGCATCGGCCGCGTCGACCAGCGCCGTGTGCAGCTTCTGCCGCAGCACGCTGGTGCGCGACGGCGAGGCGCTGCGGCGCATCGGCACCAGCGCCGAACTCTTCGACGACCACAGCCCCTTGCAGCTGGGTGTGCGCGGCACACGGCAGGGCATGGCCTTCACGCTCGTGGGTCGCCTGCAGTACGGCTACGAGGCCGGCACCTGGAACGAGTGGCACGCGCTCTTCGACAACGGCCGCTCGGCGTGGCTGAGCGAGGACAACGGCGCCTACGTCATTGCCTTCGATGCAGCGCGCCCCGGCGACGCGCCGGCGCTCGACGGCCTGCGCGCCGGACAGCGTGTGCTGGCCGACGGCCGCGCCTGGGACGTCGCTTCGGTGGTGCGCGCGAGGCTCATCGCGGCGCAGGGTGAGCTGCCAGCGCCGCCCAGGCTGCAGGGCGAATTCACTGTCGTCGACCTGCGCAACAGCGCCGGCGAGGTCGCCACGCTCGACGACATCGATGCGCAGCGCCCGGGCTGGTCGGTGGGCCGCAGCGTGCTGCTGGCCGAACTGGCGCTGCAGGGCCTGAAGGAGGCCAGCGAGAAGACGCTGGGCGCGCGCGGTGTCGAATGCCCCAGCTGCGGCACCGCGCTGGACGTCAAGCTGGCCACCACGCAGAGCCTGGTGTGCACGAACTGCGCCGCCGTGGTCGACATCAGCCAGGGCGTCGGCGCCGACCTGGCCTTCTACAAGCAGAACAACGTCGGCGCCGAGCCGCGTTTGCCGCTGGGACGCAGCGGCCCGCTGGCCCTGGGCGGGCCGCTGCTGCACTGGCAGGTGGTGGGCTACCTGGAACGCTGCGACATCCCCGGCCCCGGCGACGACGAGACGAGTTTCTGGCGCGAGTACCTGCTCTACAACACCACGGCCGGCTTCGCTTTCCTCGTCGACACCGACGACGGCTGGAGCTGGGTGCGGCCGATCACCGGTGCGCCGGCCGTGCGCGGCCAGACCGCACGCTGGGACGGCGTGGACTACCGCCAGCGCTGGGCCTATGCCGCCAAGGTGACCTGGGTGCAGGGCGAGTTCTACTGGCGTGTACAGCGCGACGAACGTGCACAGGTCGCCGACTACGAAGGCACGGGCGCTGCGGCCACCAGGCGCCTGTCGCGCGAACAGACCACGGCCGAGGTCACCTGGTCGGCCGGCGAGACCCTGCCCGCCGCCACCGTGGCCGACGCCTTCGGACTGGCGCGCAGCGCGCTGCCGGGGGATGTCGTGCCCACGGCCTTCAAGGCTACGGGCGTGCCCAAGGCGCTGATCATCTTCCTGGTGGTGATGGTGGCCGTCATCGTGCTCTCGCAGTGCGGCGACGATCAGTGCACCGACATCAAGAACACCTTCGGTGCCGCGAGTGCCGAGTACCAGCAGTGCGCGCGCAACCGCGCCAGCGGCGGTGCGCGCATCGGCGGCGGCAGCTACGGCGGCTGGTCCAGCGGCGGCGGTGGCCACAAGTGAGGCGCGGTGAGCGCAACCTTCCCATGCAAGTCACAGGAGAACGTTGATGATGGGTATCGATTGGCTCAAGCCGGCCGTCTTCTTCGGCTCGGTGCTCTACGCGTTGGTCGGCGTGGCCATCTTCTGGCTGTGTTTCGTGATCGTCGACAAGCTCACGCCCTACGACCTTTGGGGCGAGATCGTCGACAAGAAGAACATGGCGCTGGCGATCGTGGTCGGCGCGATGTGCATCGCCATCGGCATGATCGTCGCGGCCGCTGTGGGTTGAGCCGGGCCTGCGCCGGAAGGCACTGCCGTCCGGCTCAGGCGTAGCTTTCCCAGTCTCGCCGCTCGGGGTGGTCCAGATGCGGCAGGTGGTTGAAGCTCAACAGCCTGTGGCGTCTGGGCGTGAAGTCGAATTCGGTCAGCGCGCTGTTGCGGATGTGCATGTTCATCTCGACCATCGCCTCGACCGGTGTGCCCAGCACCTGGTGCACGGCGGTGGCGATGGGCCCGCCGCTGCTCACCAGCAGCACGTCGCCGGCATGCGTGCTGCGCACGTGGTCCAGCGCGGCGGCCACGCCAGCCCTGAAGTCGGCCCAGCTCGGCATGCCCTCGGGTCTGGTCTCGCCCGCCGTCCAGCGTGTCAGCGCCTGGCGCAGCAGGCGGAAGTGGGCGCGGTAGACCTCGGGGCTGTCGGGCCGCGCCAGCGTGCCCGTGTGCACGGTGCGGATCAGCGCAGCGCTGTCGTATTCGTTGAGCCCGGGCCAGGCCAGCGCGTCGGGAAGGCCGGCATCGCCGTAGCCGGACGCGATGGACGCCAGCGACTGCACGTGCCGTTGCAGCGTGCCGCGCAGCACGGCTTCGAAGACGGTGCCGCGGCCGGCGAACCACTCGCCCAGGGCCTGGCACTGGCGCGCGCCCAGCGCACTCAGCTGGTCGTAGTCGGCGGCGCCGAAGCTGGCCTGGCCGTGGCGCACGAGGTAGAGCCTTCCCATGGCACGCATTGTGGCCAGCGCGCCGGCGGGCGGTGTGTCGCGCCGGCGACCGCGGCGGCGCGACGCACCGCAGCGCTGCGTTAGGCTCCACGCGTGCCCACCACCGCCCCGCCGCAGCCCCCCGCCGAGCCCGCGCCGCTGGGCGCAGCAACGTCCCGCGTCAGCCCGGCCGAACTGGCGCTACTGGTCTCGGTCTTCGTCGTCGCCGCCTGCGGGCTGGTCTACGAACTGGCGGCCGGGGCACTGGCCAGCTACCTGCTGGGCGACTCGGTGCTGCAGTTCAGCACCGTCATCGGCACCTACCTGTTCGCGATGGGCCTGGGCTCATGGGCCAGCCGTCACCTGAAGCGCCAGCTGGTGGCGCAGTTCCTTCGCATCGAACTGCTGGTGGGGCTGATCGGCGGGCTCATGCCGGCCTTTCTCTTCGTCGCCCACAGCATGCTGCCGGCCGACGCCGCCACCCCCTTCCGCGTGCTGCTCTACGGGCTGGTGGGCGTGATAGGCGTGCTGGTGGGGCTGGAGATCCCGCTCGTCATGCGCATCCTGAAGCAGCACTTCGCGCCGCGCTGGGCGCTGTCGGAACTGGTGTCGGACGTGCTGACCTTCGACTACCTCGGCGCGCTGGCCGTCGCATTGGCCTTCCCGCTGCTCTTCGTGCCGCACCTGGGACTGGTGCGCACGGGGCTCTTCTTCGGGCTGCTGAACGCCGCGGTGGCGGTGTGGGCCCTCTTCATCTTCCGCGGCGAACTGCGGCGCTGGGGCGCGCACGCGGCCGCGGCGGCAGCGGTGATCGCCGTGCTGCTGGCCGGCTTGGTCGGTGCCGACCGCCTGACCACCTGGGCCGAAGACGGCTTCTACGGCGAAGACATCATCGTGCGCGAAAGCAGCGACTACCAGCGTGTCGTCGTCACCGCCGGCAGCGCGGGCGTGCGGCTCTTTCTCAACGGCAACCTGCAGTTCCACAGCCGCGACGAGTACCGCTACCACGAGGTGCTGGTGCACCCCGCGATGGCCGCGCACGGCGCGCCGAAACGGGTGCTGGTGCTGGGCGGCGGCGACGGCATGGCGGTACGCGAGGTGCTGAAGTACCCCGGCGTCGAACAGGTCACGCTGGTGGAGCTGGACCCGCACATGACACGCCTGTTCGCGCAGAACCCGGTGCTGCGCCGGCTGAACGCCGACGCGCTGGCGAGCCCGAAGCTGCGCACCGTCAACACCGATGCCTACACCTGGCTGGAAGCCAACGCGGGCAAGGACGGCGAGACCTTCGACCTCATCGTCATCGACTTCCCCGACCCCACCAACTTCGCCTTGGGCAAGCTGTACACGACCAGCTTCTACCAGCGCGCCGACCAGGCCCTGTCCGCCGGCGGCTGGATGGTGGTGCAGACGACCTCGCCGCTGATCGCGCGCCGGAGTTTCTGGACCGTCGTCGCCACGCTCGAAGCCGCGGGCCTGAGCACGACGCCGCTGCACGTGCACGTGCCCAGCTTCGGCGAATGGGGCTTCGTCATCGCCGGCCACCGGCCCTGGCGCGCGCCCACCACGCTGCCGCCCGGCCTGCGTTTCCTGACGCTCGAAGGCCTGCCCGCGCTGCTGCAGTTCCCGCCCGACATGGCGCGTGTGAACGCCGAGCCCAACCGCCTGAGCAACCAGGTGTTGGTGAACACCTTCGAAGAAGAATGGGGTCGCGTGCGCCAATGAGCGCGCCGGGCAGTTTGGTGCGTGGTGGCCTTGGTGCGGGTGTTAGGCGGCGCACGCTGCTGGCGGCCGGCGGCGCGGCCGCGGCCGTGGCGGCGGGCTGCAGGCCGGACGCGCCAACACCGCCGCCGGCCGTGTGGGTGGGCGCGCGGCACGACCGC